>DASRCD010000077.1:0-19982 GCA_035653315.1 Candidatus Angelobacter sp. | reverse complement strand
GTGATCTTCAAACTTTTTTGCGCCGAAGCGATCAGCATTTGAAACAGAATCCGCGCCCGCGTGGAGCCGCCCTGTGACGGGCTGCTGTCCACCACCATGGAAGTAGCGCCATCGGCATTCCCGCCCATCACAAAATATTTGTCGCCTGTAAGGATCTGTCCGGAAGATTCCAGCCAGTTCTCCACAAACGTGCTTTGCATAAAGCGCACTGCGTCGCCTGTGACCTTGAACATGGTGTCGCGCCATGGAGCATCGTGTTTATCGCCGTGCCACCAATGGTCGGCCACTCCCGCGCCGCCCAGAAAGCCTACTTGTCCATCAATCACAATCAGCTCGCGGTGCGTGCGATTATTTGCCCGCGGCCAGTTATAGACCCGCACCGGGTGATACCACTGCACATGCCCGCCTGCCGCCTTCAGCTTGTCAAAGAATTTTTTGGGCGTCATAAGGCTACCTACCGCATCAATGACCAGATTCACTTCCACGCCGGCCTGTGCCCGCTCGGTGAGCGCATCCACAATGCGCCGGGCAATTTCGCTCTTGGTGAAGATATAAGCTTCCCAGTCCACGCTCTTCTGCGCCTGCTGGACCGCCTGTATCTCGGCCTCATAGAAATTCACTCCGTTGGGAATGGCTTCAATATGCGTGTGCGGCACCGTGCGGGAGGCTGCCAGCGCCTCTAACTGGCTTACGAACTCCGGTGAATCCAGCTTTGGATGCGCAAGATTATTCAGTTCATATTTCGGCACCGGCCCAAACAGGTCAATCAAAAGCCATGAAATAAGCACTACCATGGAGATGATTCCCAGCCAGCGCAGCGTGTGATAATGCCGCATGGTCCTGTGGTAGTGCTTCTTCGGGACCGTGATCTTTTCGGCCTGCTCCAGTTCCGGCTTTACTTTGGTGTCAGTTAAGGTCGCCATGTTCCCTCAAAAATTACCGGCGTACTCTCATTTCGATGCCGGTAAGCGACCAATCGGAGTGATTTTATCCGGCACAAATCCATTATTAACCTGACACGTTATCCCGAACCGCAGCCATGGAAACAAAATTCTTGGGGATTGTGACTGGGCGAAAGTGAGGACCTGCCCCGCTGCTTTTCATACGCCCTGCATAATCTTATGTATGATTCGTGTTTATTCGCGGCCTCTGCCTGGATCTGCGAACGTCCGCGTAAATCTGCGGCAATACTTTTTTGCTGTATGCTGAATGCCGACCGCGGATTGCTACCATTTAAAATACCTGTGTGCCTGTTCTGACCAAAACCATCAGCCCCGCGAAAGCCGTCTCCTTGCGCGTCCTGCAATCGCCCTCTATGAAAAAGTTTCCTTGGCTCGTCCACGGATTCAGCACGCGTCCTGGCGGTCTTACCACATGTTATGGCGGACGCTCCCTGAATCTCGGCTTTACCAAAGACGATCGCCGGGAAAACGTGGAGAAAAATCGCGCAAAATTTCTGCATGCTGCCGGGGTTGCCAAACCCTGGCCTCTTGTTACGCTGCGGCAAATCCATTCTGATCTGGTCCACGTGGTGCGTTCCCGCAACCCTGAAAAAATTGCAGGCGATGGCATGGTCACTGACGTTCCCGGTGTGGCCCTGGGCATTCTTACGGCTGATTGTTTCCCTGTCCTGGTGGTGGATACAAAAAACAAGGCCGTTGGTGCCTTTCATGCTGGGTGGCGCGGCACTGTGAAGCGAATCGTGGAAAAAGGGCTGGGCATGATGCGTCTGGAATTTGGTTCACGCGTGGAAGATATTTTTGCCGCCATTGGTCCCGGCATCCAGAATTGCAGCTTTGAAGTGGGCGAAGAAGTGGAAGAGGCATTTCACACCCAATTTGCCTACGCCGCAGAACTGTTTCACACCGTGCAGGAGTCGGATGTCGTGCGTGAAAAATATCCTATGCTCTTCATGAACCAGCGCGCGCCAGGCCATGGTGATCCCTGCATCAAGCTCCACCTCAATCTGAGTGAAGCCAATCGACGCCAGTTGCTGGCCTTCGGCGTGCCGCCAGACCAGATCACCATTTTTCCCGATTGCACTGTTTGCAGCCCGCGCAAATTCTTTTCTCATCGCGCCCAGCACGGCCTAACTGGACGCATGATGGCCATGATTGGAATTAAGCCATAGCTTTCTACTTACTAATTCTGAGATGATGCTGGTTAAACAAGGAAGGTCCATGCAGGAAACAGCACAGGAATACACGCAACGGCTCTTAAGCTATGCCGGAGACAAAGACCCTCTGCGTTTGCAGAAGGCCGCGCCTGACAAGCTGGTGGCGCTGCTCAGGGGCAAAACCAAGAATCAACTCACCCGCCGCCCAGCACCCGATAAATGGTCCATAGCGGAGATTGTGGCCCACATGGCAGATGCTGAATTGGCTATCTCCTGGCGGCTTCGCCAGGTGCTGAGCAGCAATGCCGTTCCTGTTCAGGCTTATGATCAGGACCTCTGGGCCAGAACGTTTAATTATTCCAAACGCGATACAAAGCAGTCTCTGGCAAATTTCCGCAGCCTGCGAGAAGCGAATCTTGTGCTGCTGAAATCAGTATCGCGCAAATTGTGGGAAAACTATGGTGTCCATCAGGAGCGCGGAAATGAAAGCGTGAACCACATCATCCGCATGGTGGCAGGGCATGACCTGAACCATATCCAGCAGATTGAGGCAATTTTGAAAGGGAAGCGCTGAAGCAGAGGCTATTGATAAAGTAAAAGGCCGCAGCTTTTGCCCGCGGCCTTTTTACTTACTGTATTACTTTATTGCTTTGGCTTAGCCGCAGCAGGCGTGGGACTTGCAGAGGGTGCCGCTGCTGACGGTGTCGCCGCTGGGGAGGCTGAAGGCGTTGCTGCCGGAGCATTTTTGTCTTTGATCGAAAGCAGTTCGACTTCAAATATCAGGGTTGAATTGGGCTGGATTGGACCACCCGGAGTGCCGCGAGCTCCGTAGGCAAGGTCTGCTGGAATAAATAACTGCCATTTGGATCCAACTGGCATGAGTTGCAGCGCTTCCGTCCATCCTTTGATCACCTGGCCCACGCCGAATTCAGCCGGTTCGCCGCGTTTATAGGAGCTATCAAATTCCGTGCCGTCAATGAGTGTGCCTCTGTAATTGCAAACCACGGTGTCACTGGCTGTGGGTTTTGGCCCAGTTCCTTCTTTCAGGATTTTGTACTGCAATCCGCTGGGCAGCGTCTTTACGCCCTCTTTGGTCTTGTTCTCAGCCAGAAAAGCATCGCCCTGCTTCTTGTTGGCTTCGCCCTCTTCCTGCGCCTTGGCCTGCTGCTTGGCCTGCATCTCAGTCTGGAGCTGGGTAAGGGCAGCGCGCGCTTCATCCTCAGTCATCAGCGTCTTGCCGCCGGTCATGCCGTCTTTCATTCCCTGGATGAGCGCTGCAGAATCCACGTCCACGCCCTGGCGGTGAAGGACCGTCCCCCAGTTCATTCCAATTGCATAACTCGCTTTTTCTTTCTGCGAATTCAGGGATGTTACGCTTTCACTTTTTGCCACGCCAGTTCCAGTCTTCGCCGGAGTCGGCGATGCTTTGGCTGCCGGAGCAGCAGATTTTTTTGCCGGTGGCGTCTGGGTTGTGCTGGTGGAGGTCTGTGCCACGGCCCTGCCCAGCAGCAGCGCCCCTACGGCCAGAAAGGTTCGTGCAACGATCAAAGGTTTTGTCATGCCTCTATTGTCCCATTGGCGTAAAAACAGCGCAAATCGGAGTAGCCAACAGTCTTTTCCATAATGGCATCCACTCTTGAGGTATGCGCTTCATCCATGACATTCGAACCACGGTTTTCTCCGCGCCCGTACTGTTTTTCACCATGATGGTGGTTTTAATTGCATCGCTTCCCATGGTTGCTGTTGCTCAGTCGGCCACTCCAACGCCCGGAGCTTCGCCAACCGCCACGCCGGAATTTTCTTCCACGCCTGCACCAACACCAACGCCCACTCCAACACCTTCTACCCGAATCATCCCCAAACCGCTGCCGGTCTCGACCCCGACTCCCACGCCTACTCCTACACCAACACCGCTTTCAGGCGGCAATCCAACTCCCACGCCAACGCCCAGTCCGAGAAGCTGAACTTATTTCAATCTTCTGGTCTTCAAGATTTTGTCTTTCTCGCCAAAAAACAAAACCCGCAGCTTCCGCCGCGGGTTTGGCTAACTGCTCAATGCTAAGTACTAGTTGCTATACAGCAGCACTCCATCGGTCTTCTCGGCGCCTTCGCCAACTTGACGGTAGAAAAGCTGGTCGCCTTCAAGATAGACCTCAATGAATGCCGGACGCATTGTGATGGTGCCCTGGATGAGCGCCTCAGACAGCGGATCTTCAATATACCGCTGTAAGGCCCTGCGCAATGGACGCGCACCATAACTGCGGTCGCCCAGTGTCTTGTCCAGGATCCACTTCTTTGCTTCCTCAGTCACCGTAATAGTGATGTGGCGCTGGGCCAGGTTGCCGTTGAGCTGCTGTACCAGCAGTTCAAGAATCTGGATCAGGTCAGCATCCACCAGGGCGTTGAAGAGAATCACCTCGTCCAGGCGGTTCAGGAATTCAGGGTTAAAGGTCTTCTTTACTTCCTGCTTCACCAGATCCTCAACCTTGTCATTGACTGATTCTTCCCGGTCAACTTGGAAGCCGAGTCCCTTGCGCTTCATCAGGTGGCGCGCGCCGATGTTAGAAGTCATCACGATGATTACGTTCTTGAAATCAACCGTGTTGCCCAAGCCATCGGTGAGCTGTCCATCTTCAAGCACCTGCAACAGGATGTTGAAAACATCTGGATGGGCTTTTTCGATTTCATCCAGCAGCACCACTGAGTAGGGTGACCGCTTGACGCGCTCGGTCAACTGGCCGCCCTCTTCATATCCAACGTATCCCGGAGGCGAGCCGATCAGCTTGCTGACCGAATGCTTCTCCATGAACTCTGACATATCAAAGCGGATCAGCGATTTCTCGCTGCCAAAGAGGAAGTGCGCCAGGGTGCGGGCCACCTCCGTCTTGCCAACGCCGGTTGGCCCCAGGAACAGGAACGAGCCAATCGGACGGTGCGGAGATTTCAGGCCTGCACGCGAGCGGCGAATCGAGCGGGCCAGGGCGCTGATGGCCTTGTCCTGCGAGATCACGCGCTTATGCAGCTCTTCTTCCACGCGCAGCAGCTTCTGCGTCTCTTCTTCCTTGATGGAGGTTACGGGTACGCCGGTCCAGCGGCTTACCACTTCCTCAATATCTTCCCGGGCCACAACGCCGGTGGAAGATTCATCCAGGTGATATTTCTCGCGCAGGGCACGCAGGTTCTCGCGCTCCTTGCGCTCTTCATCGGAATAGAAGCGCGCTTTCTCGAACTCATGGTTCGCAATCGCGTTTTCCATCCGGTGAACAATGAATTTAATCCGCTTCTGCACTTCGGTGATATCTTCCGGCAGGGAAGTCTGCCGCAGCTTAACGCGCGCGCCGGCTTCATCCAGCAGGTCGATTGCCTTATCTGGCAGAAAACGGTCTGGAATGTAGCGGTTTGAGTGATACACCGCGAACTGGATTGCTTCATCCACGTAGCTTACGGCGTGGAATTTCTCGTAGCGCTCCTTGATTCCGTAAATGATCTTGACGGCCTGCTCTTCACTTGGTTGCGGGACTTTCACGGCCTGGAAGCGGCGTTCAAGAGAGCGGTCCTTCTCAATCGACTTGCGATATTCGCCCGGCGTGGTTGCGCCAATGCACTGAATTTCGCCGCGAGAAAGGGCCGGTTTCAAAATGTTTGCCGCATCCAGTGATCCTTCCGCTGAACCCGCGCCGACCAGCGTGTGCAGCTCATCGATAAAGATGATGCAGTTCTGGTTCTCCATCAGCTCTTTCATGATGGTCTTGAGGCGCTCTTCAAATTGCCCGCGATACTTGGTTCCGGCAACGATCAAGGAAAGATCAAGAGCAAGAATGCGTTTATCTGCCAGGAATGACGGCACATCGCCATCAGCAATACGCTGGGCCAGACCTTCCACGATTGCGGTCTTGCCGACACCTGGTTCGCCGATCAGCACCGGATTGTTCTTGGTGCGACGGCACAAAATCTGGATTACACGCTCAACTTCGCCTTCACGACCCACAAGAGGATCAAGCTGGCTATCCATGGCGGCCTGCGTCAGGTCGCGGGAGAACTCCGCCAGCAGCGAAGACTCGCGATTGGAGCCGCCGCGCTGTGGCTGGGCCTTTTCCTGCGTGCTGCGCGCCAGCTCTTCACGGATGGCGCTCAGGCGCAGTCCACGCTCATGCAGGATTTCCGCGGCAAAGCATTTCTCTTCGCGCAGCAATCCCAGCAGCAGGTGCTCCGTGCCAATATGCTTGTGGCTCAGGCGCTCGGCTTCTTCGGCCGCATACGCCAGTACCCGCTTGCATTCATTGCTCAGGGGCAGATCTACGGAAGTGGATACTTTCTCACGGATCGTTGTGTGACCTTCAATCTGCTTGCGGATGGATTCCACAGACGCATGAGAGCGCAGAAAGCGGTTGGTCAGCGCTTTATCTTCACGTAACAAGCCCAGCAGCAGGTGCTCCGTCTCGATATAGGGTGAGCCAAACTGGCTCGCCTCATATCGCGCGAAGAAAATAACGCGCCTGGCTTTCTCTGTATACCGCTCGAACATATTTTCCCTCACCCAGATATTTCCAGTCACCTCTGCCGGAAACATCTCTCTCCCTTTCTGGCTGCGAACCGCGACCTCTCCAGAAAGAAGCTTTTTTGATTCAGAAGGCGCCCCTCCGTCACGAGGGGAGATTCCGCTGCCATCTGAATTAAAACTACCACCTGCTTTGCAGCAGGTGAACCTAAATTTGTCCCCTCGCCCTGCCGCGCTAATTCAGCGAAGCGGGCGACACCTCCTCGGCCTGGCCGTGATGCAACCGTAATACCCGGTCGCAGCGTCGGGCAAACTCAAGGTTATGAGTGACAATGAGGGAAGTAAGCCGGTACTCTTGATGAAGTCTTTGTACCAACGCAAATACCATTTCCGCGGTCTTGTTATCCAGGTCTCCGGTTGGCTCATCAGCCATCAGGATCCCGGGGCCTGTTACCAGCGCCCTGGCCAGGGCCACCCGTTGTTGCTCCCCGCCGGAAAGTTCTCCCGCACGATGATGACTTCTGCTCTCCAGCCCGACTTCCCTTAACCATCCGCCAGCCTTCTCCATGGCCTGGCGATAGGAAGTACCCTGCATTAAGAGCGGCATTGCAACATTCTCCTGCGCCGTAAATTCCGGCAACAGGTAGTGAAACTGCCAGACAAAGCCGATTTCACGATTGCGAAAATCCGCGGCAGCATCCTCTGTAAGTTTCGCTACGGGAATCTGCGCGCAGTATACGTCACCTGCGGAAGCACGATCAAGAGCTCCCAAAATATGTAACAGGCTGCTTTTTCCTGCGCCAGACTCGCCTACTATGGCAAGCATTTCCCCCTTCCTCACTTGGAAGGACAAGTTTTCAAAGAGCACTAAGTCCGCCTGCCCTGACTTATAAACCTTCTTAAGTCCGCTTACACGAACAATTTCAGGCGGCAACTCCACTTGATCTATTGGATGCAATGACCCGCCTCTACGGTGCAATTCCTCAGTATATGTAGCACTTTCATGGCCTTTCTTGGCCGACCTGCCTCATACATAATAGAACCCGTGTGACGAAAGTTAATCTCCACAATTTCTCTCACGAAAGTTCTTTAGATTTCATTAAAGTTCCTAATTCTCTTCCGCCAGCTAACTCAAATCTGTGCAGTATCTTCCATCTGCACGTCCCCAACCGCAATGAGGTTTTTTACTCATAACGCAGTGCCTCCGCGGGCAACACGCGCGCCGCTGACCATGAAGGATAAAGCGTGGCTACAAATGAAATCAGCAGTGCTACGGCCGCCACCAGCACTCCATCAAGCACGCGTGGAGCAAATGGCAAATAATCAATGGAATAAACCTCAGAGGAAAGAGCGATAAAGTGGTACTTGGCGCCGGCAATGGCCACGCCATAACCCAGAATTAAGCCCGCCACGGTTCCAATGATCCCGATCAGAACGCCCTGAAACATAAAAATGCCACGGATCTGCCTGCGCTTTGCACCCATGGAAATCAGTACGGCCACGTCTTTGGTTTTTTCCATCACCATCATGATTAAGGAGATCAAAATATTCAGGGCTGCGACAAAAACGATCAGTCCGATGGTCAAAAATGTCACAAGCCGTTCCAGTCTCAGGGCGCGAAACAGGGCGCGATTTTCCTCCATCCAGCTTTTTGCCGTAAAGCCCGGCCCGGCAGCTTCTTCCAGTTCGCGTCCCACCTCATCCGCCTTATAGAGATTGTCAATCTTGAACTCAATAACGGAGATCACTGAGTCAGGCAGGCTCAAAAGCCTTTGTGCGTCAGAAAGGCGGACGAACCCCCAGGCACTGTCATAGTTATAAAAACCAGAACGGAAAATTCCCACTACTTTGAATTGCTGATAACGCGGCATGATTCCCAAAGGAGAAAGCTCGCCTTGAGGACTGATTACCATAATGGTCGAGCCGACCGTTGCGCCGATTGTCTCCGCCAGGTCCCTGCCCAGCACCACTGGCGGCATCTCTTTCCCCTGTTTGCAGCTTTCGTCGGTTTCCGCACAAGGAGCCAGGGCAGCAGCCGAGCCGAGTTTTACAGTTTTTAGTAGTTCGCTTACCCGGTTTTCATATTCCGGGATTACACCTTTTAATAGGGCCCCGCTGGCCCGCGCTCCGCGCGATACCAAAACCTGCCCGTACAGGGCCGGCGCCGCACTTACCACATGAGGTTTTTTCTTAAGCTGTGTAATTACTTCGCGCCAGTTCTCAATGCCGTCCGGCGTTCGTACCAGGTTGATGTGTGACTGTGATCCGAGCAACTGGTCTTGCAGGTCTTTCTGGAATCCGGCGTTGACTGAGAGAGCAATCACCAGCGCTGCTACGCCAGCCGTGACGCCAATCACTGAGATCACGGTGATCACGCCAATGACCGCCTGCCTCCGCTTGGCGCGAAGGTAACGGGCGGCCACAAAAAGTTCAAATCTCAAACCTGCTCCTCGGCAATGAAGTTAAGCTTCATACAGACGACCTCTGAACGGTAGTGGCACAAGGGGCACACGCGCCTTGTATTCGCGAAAGCTCTGCCCAAAACGTCTTTCGAGTTCCTGCTCTTCCAGCCAGATCATCAGAGGGAACGTTAGACACAAATTAACGGCCAGCAGAACAAAACAGATCATCAATCCGCTGCCCAGCGCCCATGCGGCTAAGTTTGAGAGATGTGCCGTGTAAATTGGATGGCGCATGCGCGCATGCAGGCCGGTGGTGACCAACTCCTGCTTATGTTCACTCGATCTCAACTCTGCTTCGCCGGTGAATTTATGCGTGCCGAATTTTGAGCGTATGCCGGCATACGTCCGCAAGCCAAAAGCAAAAAGCACCAGAGCTGGCACCCACATCCACGGCGACGAATAAAAACGCACCAGCCGCCACGGCCATGTTACCCATGCCAGCGCAAAAAGAATTGCTGCCCAGACCGGCAGCAACAATCGATAAGGTGAACGGTGCATTTTGCGCCAGCGCGTGGCAAATGGATGGATGGCAAACCAGAAGAGGGGAATGCTGCTATAAATCACACTTGCCATCCAGGGGATGAGCAGCAGCTTTGCCTCCATACAGTGAATTGTAACAGTCCACCGAACCACTTACACGCTTCATATGCGGCCAGCAACCAGATCGTCATCTTCAAGGCTTCCGCTGCGAACGTTCTATAAACCACCGGCGAACCTGAAGTGGTCTGTTGACGATTTCAAAGTTGGCAATTAATTTGAAAGCTCACTTTTAAAACTTGCCATGACCCGGAGCTCGCCCACAATCCTTTACTCAAATCTGCCGTACCTGTTTATACGTGATCTTCTTTGGCTATTCTCTGCGCTCAGCGCTTCTGCGGTGAATTGACGTATGACCGCAAAAAGCCGCCGGAAGCAAACTGAAAAGCCCATCATCCGCTGTGCGGTCTTTGACCTGGATGACACGCTGTATGACTGTCTTGGGCAGCGCGTGCCTGTCACGCATCGCCATGCGGCCAAGGCCATGGTGGAAGCAGGATTGCGTGCAGAAGTCGACGCGGTGTATCGCGCGCGTATGCGCGCTTTTAAGCAGGACCCCATGCTGCGCTATATCGATGCGGAAGTCACCCGCTTTTTCGGCGCGGAAGACCCTGAGGCCATCAGTTTGGCGGCGCGTGAAGCCTACTTCAATTGTCCCGTGGGAAAGCTCAAGCTGTTTCCCGGATCGCTGCCGCTCTTGCGTTTTCTGGCGGGGCGTGGCGTGCGAAATTTTATTGTGAGCTTTGGGGAGCCAAAAATTCAGCAGGCCAAGATACAAGCCCTGGGATTGGACCGGGAACCTTCGGTAGAGAAAGTCTTCTATGCCGACCGCGGCAATGTGCTTACCAAGGAAGAGGCCTTTCGCCAGATCCAGAAAAAGACCAGACTGAAACCCAGCGAGATTCTGATTGTGGGTGACCGCCCCATGCGTGAGATCCGCGCCGGAAAGGCGCTGGGAATGCATACCGTCCGTCTGGTTCATGGTGAATTTAAATTCCAAAAACCCAGCGGGCCGGAAGAAGAGCCGGACTATGTGATAAGGCAGATTTTAGAAGTTAAAAAGCTGCCATTTACATGGGGGAGCGCGGCTGAATCATAGGCTTCTGTGGATTGGCCTATTGAAACTCTTTCTCCAAGGGCCGCTTACTTTTTTCGCGCCTGCGCAACACACCAGTCCACGTGCCGGGCCAGAACGGTGAGCGGCATGGGACCGCTGCCCAAGACGCACTCATGAAAATCTCGAATATCAAACTTCTTTCCCAGTTCTTTTTGCGCTTTGGCTCGCAAACGCAAAAATTCATTGCTGCCCAGTTTGTATGCCAGGGCCTGTGCTGGAACCTCCATGGAGTATCGTGATACTTCGCTCTGGATCTGAACGTCTGATTCGATTTCATGTTCGCGCATATAATCAGTGGCCTGAGCCAGACTCCAGCCCATGTAATGCAGTCCCGTATCGACCACCAGCCGCACTGACTGGTGGACATTCTGCGCCAACAGCCCGTAGAGATCATAGTCGTCCACATAGGCGCCCATCTCAAAACCTAATTGCGAACTATAGTCGGCCCAGCCTTCGGTGTAAGCCGGGAATGGAGCATAGCGCTGAAATGCCGGTAGAGCATGATTTTCCGCCGCAAGATTCAACTGAAAATGGTGGCCCGGAATAAGTTCATGCAGGATGAGCGGGCCAGCCTTGAACATTGGCCGGGCACTCAACTGCGATCCATTGAAGTAGTAGATGCCCAGCGGCTGCCCTGCTGAAGGCTCAACATATTTCCCGAACGTGAACGCTGCGTCAAGCCTGGACTGTAATTGCTGAATCGCGTATCCGGCTCTGGGAACATGTAGAAAGTACAAGCCGATCTTTGGTTCAATGCGCTTCACGTAAGCCATGAGGCGCTCACCGACTTCTTCCGGCGATTTTGCAATAAAGTGCGGATCGGTCAGCAGAAACTCGCGGAATTGCTTTGCCGTCCCCGTGTATCCCATCTTCTTTCGAAGAATGGCCATCTGTTCTTCGTCAAACTGTACGGCTTGAATGCCGAGTTGATGAATTCCTTCAGGAGACATGTCCAGGGTGGTGTAAGCATGGACCAGAAAGCGATAGAACTCCTGTCCGCCAGGATAGTGTGCGAGTCCCACTTTCTCTGGGGCCTTTTTTGCATAGTCGCCACCAATGTAATTTACCAACGCCTGCAACGCAGGATTGATTTCCGACTGGATCGCCACTCTAACTTTTTCACGAAAGGTATTTGCCAATGCCGGATCAATAGCTGCCAACCTTTCCTCTGCGACAAAGAATGGACTCTTTTCCGGAGTTTGGATGTACGACGAAAGGAAGCTCTTCGCGCCGGCAATACCAGCTTTCGGCAGCACGATGCCGCGCTGAGCTTGTCCCTCTGCCAACTCTTGGTTCTGTGCGATAAAAACCTTCAGCTCCTGAAGCAACTTCAGGTACCGGTCCAGGTCAGCCTGCTCTTTGAATTGCTGCCGCTCCAGAATGATTTGCACGAAAGGCAAGACCGAAGCGTGGGCTGATATTTGGAAGTCAAACCAATGATATTTGGCAAATCCCTGCTCAAGTTCCGCTTGCCACAGCAGAACCTGCAGTGTGAGAAATTCATCGTGGGATAAATGTTTTTCGTTCAGCCTGCGTAGCTCAGCCAAAATGTGGCGCGCAAACTCAGCGTCTGCGTTTGCTTTCTTTTGTGATATATCAGGCAAATGATCAACATTGCCGCCGGCCAGCAGTCGCGCATAGAAGGTGTCGGTCAGTGGGTACTGCCAGTATTCATCCACAATACTAGCCAATCGCACAGAATCTGAGCGTGCGGTTTGGCGATCTGAGGACGCGGTCTGGCCTGAGCTCAAGACAGGCAGTAGAAAAACAACAGCAAGCAGAAAAAACCGGATGCACCCAGGAGCTTCGATTATCTGGTGGACTCTCGCCATTCTTCTCGCGCGACTATAGGTGCATCTTGCAGAGAATCATTCTAATCTCCGCGCGGAGCGAAGTTATTTCGTCACAAACTTTGCCGTGGCCACATTGTCTGCGCGATCGTAAACCCTCACCACCACTACGTGCTCTGCTGAAACAGTTGGCGCAGCAGCCGGAGCAGGAGCGGGCTGTTTGCCGCGCTTGCGCTTCTGCTCCACAGGCTCTTCCGGCGCAGCGGGAGCATTGGCCAGCGGCACGTTGAAATCATAATTTTCTGATTTTGAATCTGAGAGCGCGCCTACTGGTTCCACATACTGCCAGTCGCCCGCATCAATGGAATACTCAGCCCGCTTAACGGGTGAACCGTCATCGGCGGCATGGAAAGTTACATGCAAGTCCTGGCCTTCCACGCGGGCCGCCAAGTTCTCAATGCGCGGCGCGGTGTTGTCCACTTCAAAACGCAGGCTTGCTTTTTCATCGGAAAGAGTATCTTCCGGGCTATGTGAGGGCGCATCGCTGGCCACAACTTTGATGGTGTAACCGCCATCCGGCAGCAAACCGGATTCAAACGAGTAGAACTTGTCCGTCAGGCCTGACTTCAGCAGCTTCCAGTCGCGCTCATTGTCGCCGCGATAATAAAGCGAGTACACCAGATTGTCGTCATTATCGTCATGTGCTGACCAGCGAACGGCAATCGATCCACGGTCTCGATTGGCAGACGGTGTGGAATCATTACGGGAACTGGAGAATCCCGATGGAGAGCCAAAGTTGAGCGTAACAGGTTCCGGCCCCGAAATGTGTTGCGACTGCGGAAAGCGCGCGCCAACCTGCACTGCTATGTCATCCACCACCGGAGCAACGTTCTTGGATAAATAATTGATCGCCACTTCATCCACCAAAGTAGATGGATTTGCCGGTTTCAGCACAGCGCGCCATTGGATAAAGCGGGCAGGAGGCACGTCTGTTCGCGCGTCCTTGGCCAGATCAATGCGGGACCAGGGGCTCCAGTTGCGATCAGGGTTGTCCACGTTGCCGCTGCGAGCGTATAAATCAAAATTGCCGCGGCCGCGAACCTCTGCGCGTCCCCAGCGGGAAAAGATTTGCGCGTCCTTTACGTCGCTCTCGAAAGTTCCTTCCGCTTCAGGGCTGTTGCTCATCAGAAAGATTTTTCCCAAATTGCTGCTGGCGCAGTAAAGCCCGCCGTTCGGCGCCTTGCTGAAAGCGCTTACCTGGTTGGCGCTGGCCTTAAGCAGGTCAGTGTAGTCGCCATTTTTTTCAATCGCGTAGATGCGGCCTTTATTGCCGGTCCCGGCGATGAGCCGCCCGGTTGCATCAAAGGCCAAGGCATACACAATGTCATCATGCGAAGACCAGATTTTCCTGGGCGAACCGTCCGCCGCGATGCTGTACACATCCGAGCCGGACAACGTCACACTGCTGGAAGCCGGGGAGGAACTTGTGCCTTGCGTTGGAGATATGATGGTGATCTGCGGGCTTACACTTCCTGAAGATGACGCGCGTTTTTCACCGGTGCCGGAAGCGTAGATAGTCCCGGAGGCGTCCACCGCGAGCGCGGTGATTTCTTTTTTGGGCGCGCTATAAAGCACAAAGCCTTCGCCCGCAGGCGTAATGCGATAGATCAAACCGCTGCCGTCAGTTCCGGCAATCAGGTTTCCTCTGAGGTCAAAGGCCAAGACGCGGATATGCGCTTCATCGGATTTGAAGAAGACGGAACCGTGCCCGCTCTTTTCAACCAGATGGATTTCTCCATTGTCGCCCGTGGCGATGTACAAGCGGCCCTGCGCGTCAAAAGCCATGTCCCAGATGTACTTTGATTTTGGATCGTAAAAGACATCCGCACTGTATTCCGGCGGCGCATTGCCAGGGCCGGCTTTGCGCGCCAGGCGATAGACCTTGCCATCCGGCGATGTGGCGGCATACACCGCGCCATCAGGGCCCAGCGCCACAGATTGGACCTGCAATTCCTTGGGCTCAAAAATCACTGTGGACTTGCCATCAGGAGTGATGCGATAGACGCGGGCAGGCGCTCCCGTGGCGGCATAGACTATGCCATCTCTATCTGAAGCGATTCCCCAGACAAAAGTGGATGGGCTGGTATAAACCGCTTTGAATGCCGGAGCCAGTTCAAGCTGGCCTGTGCTGCGGATAGCCACTCCACGGGCCGTGCCGCGCTCAAACTCGTCATAGCCGGTTTCTTTCCATTGGCGCGTGCCTTCAGCAAATGCCGCGCTTACAAACATACAGATCAATACAACTGCAAAAATTCTTTTCATTGTCTTTTCAGAATAACAGTAGATAGAAGCAACAGAAACGTTGCTGGATTAGAAGATGAAACGACTTTTGGGGCCGGAAGCAAAATAAATCAGAAATTATCTGGCGCGAAACAGGAATTTTCAGCAGCGCCGATGAAGAAGCTTCGCGCCCAGGCTGCAAAAATCCTGGGCGCGAGATCAAAGAAAATTACTTGATGCTAAGGCTGATGATCTGCGAACCGCTTACCACATAGCCCACCGGCGTGGATGATTCATTGACCGCCGATTCATTGAATACCACCATTTCCTGCGTGGCGCGCATGCCTTCCATCACGTTCATTACGGAGAGCGGAACAGCCGGCATCACCTTGTCTTCCACCGTGGCTTGCGGGTTGGCTTCCAGCAGTGAAACATACAGATGATCGTTCAGGTGCTCCTCATTCAACTGCTCAATGGTTGAATGCAGATCAAGGTGGCGGCCCATGGCCGGAGTGCCGCGATGCGCATGGTCCAGCGTTTCTGCATCGCTCACCAGAATGCGCAGCGAGCCTTTGGGAACTGAGGTCGGCACACGCACTGGAATGCGGCGCACAATGCGGTCTCCGCGATAAGGACGCAGGACAGCTTCAATCGTGATCTCATCGCCCGGGCGCGCTTCCGTAACGTCAGTGCGGGCGCTTTCCAGCACAGCCGAGCGGCGCTCCGGTTCCAGATCAAACTCAAGGTTTACGCCGCCTACGGTTGGGGCTTCAAACGGATTTTCATAGATGCGGCCAAAATGCTCGCCCAGCGCGGTGGCCACGGCGTATGCCGTAGGCGCGCTGTCCATGGGAGAAAACATGTTCGTCATGCGCACATCAGAAAAGCCATTTACGTGAATGCGTCCGCTCATCCGGTAGGTTGTCTCTTCACCATACTGATTCATGCCCATCAAAGCGTTGTACACGGTGGTCATCATCATTACCGGGGTGAGCTTTGCATTGTTGAGCACTTCATAGTGATATTCTTTCGGGCCGCTGGGGCCATGAATGCTCAGAGTGACAGGAATCATTTTGGGTTCGCGGTCAAAGCGCCCCAGAATGCCCGTATGGCGGTCCTGCACAAATGCGCCCACCGGCTCGGTGGTGTTCACGATTTTGAAGGCATTCATCGGCGAAGGCAGCGTTGCCACCACCGTAGCCTTGGTCATGGGCATATCCACCATGCCAAACTGCATGAGCGGATGTCCGCAGGCCAGCAGATGATCTTTGTCCATGTAGGTGACGGTGCAGGTTGCGGCCACGTCCATGTCGCCACGGACCAGAATCGCGCTGACGGCTGATCCGGGCAGCAGCGGTTCCGGCTGTTTAGCACTGCTTGATCCGCCCACGCCCATTACCGGCGTGATTCCAGCGGCAGCAAGGTTCGGCGCAAATTGTTTCAGCGCCGATTCATTGAATCCGTTGAAGACGAATGGAGCATCAATCGGCTGAAGGTACTGCGCAAAATTCTGGATGGGATTGCCGTCCTGCGCGCCGGGAGTGCTTGTCTTTGTGACGCCAATAAGTTTGGCTGAAGTTGTTGTGCCATTCTGAGGCATGCTTTGATCAAATTCATTGATCTCCAGCATCTGCTCAATGGGGGTTATGCCGGCAATGGCCTCTTTGGAGAACTGGCCAATGCGGTACGCAACCGCGCCCAGAAGCTTGCCGTCAATGTAAACCGGGCTGCCGCTCATCCCAGCGACCACGCCGGTGAATTCGGCTTTTTCGCCCTTGAGCTTCACCAGCACAACATCACTTTTGGGGCCGTTTAAATTTCGCAGCACTCCCAGTACTTCAACGCCCATGGGCTCTGGTTGAGTGCCTTGAAATACCGTGTAGCCCACACCCGTCATGCCGGGACGCACATCGTCCACTTTCATGATCTGGGTTGTTGCAGGGGGTAGCGCGGCAGGCTGGTTGGCGGCTTGGGTCTGGGATTGTGCCAGGCTCAGGAAAGCGAAAACGGCGTACAGCAATAAGGCGGTTTTTTTCATACAGCAAACCAAAATTCGGCCAGATAAATTCCACGAACTGCTCCCGCTGGGAGCAACAAAAAATCTTTAAGTGAGTTCGTGGAAGTAATAGTAATCCACTTGCTAAGAAAAGCCAGAGTGAAAAATGCTCTTAATACAAACTATTGAACCGCAAAGGATTTCTAGGGTGTATGCCTGTTTCGGCATGACAAGAACGGTTGGTTTTTTTAATAAATCCGCTGCGATGCCGCGCACAAAATCCAATCAATAGAGCATTGCTGTTGGGCCGATGCTTAACAAATCTTTGCGGAATTCATCCCTGGATCGATGCGGCAATGCGTCCGAACCAGCAAAAACCCTGCTCCAAAATTGTGGTAAATGCGGGATTTCATGCATCTATACTAAGAAAGAACAAATTTCCTGAAGGTTTGAGCATGTCCCCACTCAATATCGCCATTATTTTGCGATCACGAATCGTTGCACGTCTTTTGTTGGTCCTGTTGTTTGCCGTTCCGTTGGCAGTGACTTCTACCGGTTTAATGGCCCAAAGCCAGTCCAGCCAGCAGCCGGCTCCAAGTGCCACGCCGACCCCCGCGAATGCCCCGGCAGAAGCGGGTGGCCCCACGGGCGATATTGGCCCTATTGCGGTCCCCAAGAAGAAAGAGGAAGAGCCCAAAAAGGACGAGGCTCCCAAGGCCCCAAAGAAAACCGAAGGGATGGATAACTTCTCCATGCGCGTCTCTTCCCAGTTGGTCACGCTGGATGTGGGCGTGCTCTCCAAGGAAGGCACATTTATTCCCAACCTGAAGAAAGAATACTTCCGCGTATTAGAGGACAACGTACCCCAGACGATTGCTTCTTTCAGCCAGATTCAAGCGCCCATCACCGCGGTGATGCTGGTGGAATTTTCTAATAACCAATATTTTTATAGCTTCCAGATTGATTCAATCCGCTCCTCTTATGTATTCGCGCAAACGCTGAAGAAGGATGACTGGATTGCCATGATCTCCTTCGACCTCAAGCCCCACCTGCTGCAAGACTTTACGCAGGACAAGGGCGCATTGGTGGGAGCGATCCGTTCTTTACAGCCGGGCATGGCCATGAGCCAGGAAACGAATGTGTTTGACGCGCTGTATGACACGCTTGACCGTTTAGAAAATGTGGAAGGACGCAAATACATCATCTTGGTCACAAGCGGCCGTGACAGCTTCAGCAAACACACGCTGGACCAGACGCTGAAAAAAGTGCAGGCTTCACACGATATAGCCATTTACGTAATCAGCACCGGGCAGGCACTGCGCAATTATGCGGAAAGCCACGGATTTCTGGGCTATCTCTGCTCCGTGAATGAGCTTGCCTGCAACATGACATTTCTCCAGGCCGATAACCAGATGAAGACAATCGCCAAAATGACTGGCGGTAAATTCTATGCGCCGCTATTTGAAGCCAGCTTTAAGGACGCTGTTCTCGACATTGGCCAGACGATTCGCAATCAGTACGCCATCTCTTATCATCCCACCAACACCGCCCAGGACGGCACGTTCCGCAAGATCAAAGTTGAACTGGTGGATGAATCAGGTAAGCCTTTAAAGATGAAAGACCAGAAAGGCAAAGACGTGAAATACCAGATTGTTGCCAGAGAAGGCTATAAAGCGAAGCAGCAGGTGGAATAGGTTTTTCTTCTCATATCCGGAGCGTTAGCGAGGGAGCCCTATCGCCAATCTGTATCAGAATAACGTCGTTGAAGATCGATTAATTTGGGATCGCCAAAGACTGCAAGAGGATAGGGGTTCCTCGCTGCGCTGGGAATAAGAAGAAAATTAGTGGAAGTAATGCTGTAACAGCACGAGAAGTCCCACGCCAATAAATACAACCAATGCAATGCGAATCCCCGGCTCTTTATTGACTTCTGGAATTAAATCAGAGGCCGCTACGTAAAGCGTGACACCGGCTGAAAGCGGCAGGCCGCCGGTCATCGACCGCGTGAAAACCGTGATCGTCAGCACGCCCAGGACTGTGGCAAATCCAAGCACCACGGATGCCAGCCATGCAATCGCCTTGCTGCTTCCGCCCGCCAGCATGACCGATGAAGCCGTAAATCCTTCCGGCACTTTGTGCAGTATCACGGCCAGGAATACGACCCAGCCAAGCCATCCGGAAACCAGGAAGGCTGACGCGATGGCAATGCCATCAAAAAATGTGTGGATGACCAATCCAAATAAAACTGAATAACTGCGGTGCCTGCTGCCGAATTTTTCTGCGTGCGTCTCTTCACCAAAATGAAAATGCCCGGTAACGGTGTGTTCAAAGAAATGCACCAGAAAATATCCCACCAGCATCAGCAGCGGGGCTTTCCGCCCGACGATGGCAATGCTTTCCGGCAGCATTTCCAGCAATGCCGTGCCCAGCATAAAGCCGGCGCCCAGCGCCACAAAATAACGCAAATAGCGGCGCTCCCAGTTTTTCTGCACAATAACAGCGCCGCCCAGCCCATTGGCCAGGGCGGCGGTCACGCCCAAAAGAATGCTTGTGGTGATTGGGTTCATGGATGGAGATGCACCAGAGTATCAGATTGACCATCCGGGGCAGGTGCGGCTTTTCCACAATCGATTTGTGTTCATCCGCTGTGCCGTATATGCAACACGTCGCCATCCTGCACAATGTAGTCTTTTCCTTCAAGCCTGAGCTGGCCTTTGGCGCGGGCATTGGCTTCTGATCCTGCTTCCAGCAGCGTGTCCCAATGGATGGTTTCCGCGCGGATGAAATGCTTTTCCAGATCCGAGTGGATTGCACCCGCGGCTGCCTGCGCGCGCGAATTTTTCGGCACGGTCCATGCGCGGCACTCGTCTTCACCGATGGTGAAAAAAGAAATCACGCCAAGCAATTCATAGGTCTTCCGGATAAGCCGGGTCAGCCCGCTTTCCTTCAGGCCATAACTGGAGAGGAATTCCTGCGATTCTTCATCACTCATGTCGGCAAGTTCGGCCTCTACCTTGCCGCAGATGGCCGTGGCGCCGGCATTTTTTCGTGAAGAAATTTCTTTCAGATTGTATTTATCGACAGCATTTTCCAGATCGGCGCCCAGCGTTTGCGATTCGTTTACGTTCAGCACATAAAGAATCGGCTTTTGGCTCAGGAACATGAATCCACGAATGCGCTTTTCAT
>DASRCD010000076.1:0-2218 GCA_035653315.1 Candidatus Angelobacter sp. | reverse complement strand
TTCCTTCAGCGCCCATCAGATGTTTTCTCCTTCCGCAGCCTTCCATTTGGTGAACGGCGGTCCAGCCGCAACTTGCAAAAACTTTCGTACATCAATTTCCAGATCGCGCACGTCCGCCTGTAAAGCCTCCTCTGCCGCCCGCCGGCTCATTCCGGCAGACTGCATCTGTCTGAGCAACTGCTTTCGCAATTCGCTGGTCAGGCGGTGAAGCCTGCGGCTGATGGTAGATTCATGCACGCCTAGCAACTTTGCAATCTGCGCAAAATTGCGCTGGTCCAGATAATACGCATGTAGAAGGAACCGGTCTTCCGCATCGAGTCTTGAGAGCACCACGCCAATACTTTCAGAGATCGCCCGCAGAGGCAGATCTCCAACAGACGACTGCGCTTCCGGCAGCGCTGAAGCCAGTTCTATCTCCTGTTCTTCGAGGCTGACTGCGTGACGGGATTGCCGGTACTCATCCACAAAACGCTGTGCAAGAACGCTTCGCAGCCATCCTGCGAGCGAACCACGCCCGCTATAGGATTCGAGCTTCGAGCGCCTTACGCCGTCGCGGGTCGTTGTGCCAAAAAGATCGGCATAGAGCGAATCGGCGAGTTCGCGTCCCAGAGCATCTTGTTTTGTGATGGCGCAGGCCGCGCTGTAAAGCAACTCGCGATACGTAAGCAGAAACCTTTCCCAGGCCTTTTCGTTGCCGGCTGCGCAGGCACGGGCCAGCATCAGGTCCTCTATCTTGAGAGATGCAAGGAACGCCTCCTGCTCCCTTACGGTAATGTCGTGTTCTGGTGGCAAACCCCAGTGACTGGCGTTGCCGATCTCCAGCAAAAGCCGTTCAAATTCTTCTCGCCCGGTGCCATAAGCTCGCGCAGAATATCCCTCCCACAGCCGGCTGATGATTGCAGCAAGTGGTTGTTCGGATATTTGCCCAACCTGCGACGCCATATCTCAATAAAAATTTTCTGCAAGATATCGCCCGTACTCCGTTCCACAGGTGGAAAGGAGAAATGCGATGCGCAGTTTCAGTTCGCGAACATGGATGGTTTCTCTGTCCATCCTCTGCCTCTTCAGCATTTCAAGACTCACACCATTGCCAAATGTTAGCGCGGAAAAAGAAGATTCGCAGCCATCCAGCTATAAAGTTCTTCAACCCCTCAAAAGCGGAGACCTTACGATCTTCCCCGTCGTGCGCTCTTCGAATGCAAAATCAGCGGAATGGCAATACATCACGCTGGATGAAGGACTGAAGAACGGCGAAGTTATTGTCACCGAGGCAGGACGCATGCGCGGCCTTGTTCGCAGCCGCGGACCTGGCATCTGGTATCCGCCTGGCGATGGTGCTGAGGTCAACCGTCTGGTGCTGATCAACAACTCATCCAAACCGTTGCTGCTTCTGGCCGGAGAAATTGTTACCGGCGGCAAACAGGACCGCGTAATCGGCAAAGACCGCATCGTTCCTCCGCAAAGCGATCCGGTGGACCTCTCCGTCTTTTGCATCGAGCCTGGACGATGGGTACAGTTGTCTGACCGCTTCGGATCAGCAGGAAAAGGCGGGTTCAGCTTCATGGTGCAGCCCACTGTGCGCCGCCAGGCGATGGTAGCGCAGGACCAGCAAAAGGTCTGGGCAGCAGTTGGTGGCGCCATCAGTCGCATGGCTGCCACTGCGCCCTCCAGTCAGGAAACAACCTCGTATGCAAGGACCATGCAGCAGGAAGACGTAGAGCGCAAAGTGGATGAGGCGGGCGCGCCTCTGTTGCAGTCCCGTGAGCAGCTTCTGGCGAAACTTCGTCAGGAGCATGCCGTGGGCGTAGTCGTTGCTATTCGTGGAGAAATTGTTTGGGCTGACATCTTTGCCACTCCCGAAATGCTCGCAAAGTACTGGGCAAAACTTGTCCGCTCCTATGCCGCCGAAGCGGTCACGTCACCGTGGCAGCAGGAGGTCCATGTAACGCAGGAAGATGCTGAGCGCTTTCTGTCTGCAGGGCAGACAGGTCAGGAAACCAGCGTCGGTGAAGCGGGAATTTACCGCTACAGTGAAACACACTCAGGAAATATCACCACATTTGTGTTGCGTTCGCTCCTGCCCGGAACCAGCTTCGATGTCCACATCAGCAAAGTGAAAACGGAACCAGATTCATTTGTTCGCATACATCATTAAGACCAGTCAAACGCGCCGCGGAAAAGTTCGAATTCCGCGGCTTTTTCTTTTTCAAGGTAAATG
>DASRCD010000075.1:0-5355 GCA_035653315.1 Candidatus Angelobacter sp. | reverse complement strand
CAAACAACATTGGAGCGTAGTCGAGAAACTTCAATACCTTACGCGCTTGCTTCTCATAGATATCACGATCGGCAGGAGGATGACCATCCGTGCGCCCCGGACCAATCAGGTCCCATTTGTTGATAACAATAATTACGGAACGGCCGCTCTCATGCGCATAGCCGCCAATGGTGGCATCCAGGGCGCTTACGCCTTCCACGGCATCAATCACCAGCAGGGCAACGTCCGCGGCTTCCAGATGCTTGCGCGCCATCACTACTGAGAGCTTTTCCGCCATCAGGTTGGTCTTGCCTTTGCGGCGAATACCAGCAGTATCGATAAGACGATAGAGATGTCCGTCTTTCTCAAGCACCTGGTCCACGGCATCGCGCGTGGTACCAGCAATTGGCGAAACAATGGCCCGCGAACTGCCGGTCAGAACATTGAGCAGCGTGGATTTGCCAACGTTGGGATGGCCAATGATGGCAACGCGTGTTTCGCGCTTGGGCTTGGCTTTGCGGACTTCCTCTTCGCCATCCTCATCTTCACTAGATTGAGCAGGCTGCTGGTCCGTGTTGGCCGTTGGGATTTCTTTTTCTGCTTCAGAAACTGGAACTGTTTCCAGCACAGCTTCCAGCAGTTCCGCAGTCCCGGTCCCATGCTCGGCTGAAATTGGAAAAAGATTCTCAATGCCCAGCGTGCGGAAATTTTCCGCCTCGGCCTCCAGCTTAGGAGAATCAACCTTGTTCACCGCCAGAAAAAGCGGTTTGCCAAGCCTGCGTAGAAGTCGCGCCAGTTCCATATCCGGTGCGGCAAGCTCGGTGCGCACGTCCACCACCATCACAATGGCGGCAGCCTCTTCCAGTGCCAGCCGCGCCTGGCGGAAAATTTCGGAGGGAATGAAATCTTTCTCATCGGGAATAATTCCGCCCGTATCCACAATGCGGACCCTGCGGCCCTGCCATGCCGTCTCGCCATAAAGCCGGTCGCGAGTAATGCCGGGCTCATCGCCCACAATGGCCCGCCGGGAACCAATCAGCCGGTTAAAGAGCGTAGATTTCCCTACATTGGGCCGGCCCACAATGGCAAGCAGAGGAAGACGGTTTGTTTGTGACTTTTGCAAGATCGAATTCATTCCTGCTTATGTTACGGCGAAAAATTATCAAAAACCTTGTATCAATATGCGGGGTTGCAGCTATTATAAAAACACACTTCGCTGTGGCCACCGCTCCCCATTCCGAAACTGCCGCCGTTGCAAATGCTTCTGTACGGAGGCTGCCTACCTTGCACCAGTTCTTTGCGCCGGGTGGCCTGTTAAGCCAGGCGCATCCTAATTATGAAATGCGGCGCGGCCAGCTACAAATGGCGGAAGCCGTGGAAAAAGCCCTTGCCGAGCGCAGACACCTGATTGTTGAAGCCGGCACCGGCACGGGAAAAACGCTGGCATATCTTCTTCCCGTCATCCGTAGCGGCAAGCGCGTGATTATTTCCACCGGCACCAAAAACCTGCAGGAACAGCTCTTCTTCAAGGATATCCCATTTCTTGAGCAGCACCTGGGCAAGCTGAATGTTTGTTACATGAAGGGCCGCAACAACTACCTTTGCCGGCAGAAACTCTATGATCTTACCAATCAGCCGGTGCTGAGTGGATTGCAGGAAATTGAGCAATACCGCCAGATTGCCGAGTGGGAAGCGACCACGGAAACTGGAGACCGCGTTGAATTAAAGGGCCTGCCGGAGAACACCCAACTCTGGCAAAAACTTGATGCGCGCAATGAGCGCTGCACCGGATCAAAGTGCACGCAATGGGACCGCTGCTTTATCACGGAGATGCATCGCCGCGCCGCCGAGAGTGACATCATCATTGTGAATCATCATCTCTTCTTTGCTGACCTGTCCCTGCGCCAGACAGGCGGTCCCGATGCCGGTGTTCTTCCTGAATTTTCTGCCGTGATTTTTGATGAAGCGCATGAACTGGAAGACGTTGCCGGCAGCTATTTTGGCGTAAGCGTGAGCAATCAGCGTTTTGAAGAGCTTGCCCGCGACATCGAGAGCACGCTGCAACAGAAGAAGGCAATCACTCCCGCTTTGATTCAGGCATTGGCCCGCCTGCGTGAGCGTTCACGGTTCTTCTTTGGTCTGCTGCCCGCCGGCGATGGAAGGTCCGCTTTCACCAATCGTAATGGTTTCCTGGAGAAACATGGCGACGATTACGACGCCGTCATGCAATCACTTGAGCATATTTTTTCCCAGCTTGAGCTGCTGCCGCAAAAGCCGGAAGAGGTCTTTGGATTTGCGCGGCGCACGCAGGAATTGCAGAAACAACTTGCCTTCATCATGGAATCAAAAGACAGGAACACGGTCTTCTGGATTGAGTATCGTAGTGAGGCCCGGCGCACTCGCGGCGGTCAGACTCATATTGTTTTGCAGGCAACACCGATTGATGTTTCGCAAATCCTGAAGCAAACGTTGTTTGAAAATGTTGAAACTGCTGTATTGACTTCAGCCACGCTGGCTGTCACCGGCGCGCCAGAGCGCGGCAGTTTTGAATATATGCGGCAGCGAATCGGCCTGGACCATGCCCGCGAATTGGTTGTCGCCTCACATTTCAATTACAACCAGCAGGCGATTTTATATGTTCCGCCCGATATGCCTGATCCACGTTCAACAGCATTCGCCCGCGCTGCGGCTGAGAAAATCCGCCGCCTGCTTGAGATTACCCAGGGCCGGGCCTTTTGCCTCTTCACCAGCTACGCGCAGATGAATGACATCCATGACCGCCTGCTTGGAGAACTTCCTTATCCCATGCTGCTGCAAGGCTCAGCGCCGAAGAATGCGCTGCTGGAAGAATTCCGGCTTACGCCCAATGCCGTCTTGTTCGCCACTTCTTCCTTTTGGCAGGGCGTGGACGTCCAGGGCGAGCAGCTAAGCTGCGTGATTATTGATCGCTTGCCCTTCGCGGTACCGAATGATCCGGTGGTAGCGGCGCGCATCCGCGCGATTGATGCTGAAGGTGGAAATGCTTTCTTTGAATACCAGGTGCCGGCCGCAGTCATCGCCTTAAAGCAGGGATTTGGGCGGTTAATTCGCTCCGTGAATGACCGTGGTGTGCTCGCGCTTTTAGATAATCGTTTATTAAAGCAGCGTTATGGCAGGACCTTTATCGATAGTCTTCCGCCTTACAAACGCACAAAAGATTTAAGGGAGGTAGAAGAATTCTTCTGCCCTCCCTCAACTGATTCATAAAAAATAATCAGGCCTGAACTACTCTTTTACCATCCTTGGCCCAACCGTGGGATACTCTTCCAAAACTTCAACAACAACTTCACGAATAGTGAACTCTTCATGCGTGGCATGGCATGAAGTGGATACACTGTGTAGTACAACGTTACCGGCTTCAATATCGTCGGCAAGTTTGCGCAGGGCTGCTACAGCTTTATTATCGTTCAGTCCAAAAGCATGTTTGCCGGCCCGGTCTGTGCATTCGGCTGCATTGATAGGTTTCCCGCTAATCATGTCCTTGTACCCCTTCTCCCAAGAACGAACCGGACTTCGTCCTTTTGCTAAAAAATTCTCATCCGTGTCGTTGTAACGCAGCCCCGCAAAACAACCTGGGTATTTTGAGAATAGCCGAAGAAGTATGATTGCTGGCTGGTAATAAAGTACGCTGTCTTTCAGCTGAATAATATGCTCAATTCAGCCGAAGTAATCGAAAATCATATGTAGACCATAGCCGAAAAGCACTTAGTCGAGCCTGAACAGCGCAGGGGAATGAGTATTAAATTTTACTAATTTATCTAAGCTTAGTGATGCGGGCTCGTCGGCTTTTGACCACCTGCCGGTATAAATAAAGCTATGTCATAAGCCTGTCCCGCAGGTTGATTAGAATCCATGTTGCAGAAAAGGTTCCCGTTTGGGAACAAAGCGCGACCAACTAGAGCTCTTCATAATGGACCATACATGCATTTGACCGGATTGCTCGGCTATTTGGCCGGGGCTTTGACCACAATTTCTTTTGTTCCACAGGTAATTCAAGCCTGGCGCACCAAAAGCTGCCATGACCTTTCCTGGGGGATGCTGATCGCATTTTCTAGCGGTGTCATGCTCTGGCTGGCCTATGGGCTGCGTTTGTGGGCCATGCCGATCATTGTGGCCAATGCGGTCACGCTGGCGCTGCTGATCGTGATTATCGTATTCAAAGTCCGTTATGCGGAGCGTTGAGTTCGGGTCTAACCCAACTCGCCGAGGAATGGCTGTATGCACAAAATTCCATTTCTTTCAGGCATGCCATCATGAACTGCAGCACGATAGAATGTTGAGTGAATTTACCCCACTTCATTCTTCTCTTTTTTGCTGCCATGGCCGGCGGAATTGTGAACTCCGTAGCTGGTGGTGGCGGATTTATCGCCTTTCCGGCTTTGCTCTTCTCCGGAGTGCCTTCCATCAATGCCAACGCAACCAGCACGGTAGCGCTCTGGCCCGGCACATTAGCCTCCACCGGCGCATATCGCAAGGCCCTGAGCGTGGAGTTGCTCAAGCGCATTCTGCCGCTCATTATCATCACCTTCCTCGGCAGCATTGTTGGCTCCATCCTTCTGCTTAAAACCCGGCAATCGACCTTTGACAAGATGATTCCATGGCTGCTTCTTGCCGCCACGCTTTTGTTCACGTTTAGCGGCAAGATTACAACCTGGATCAACCGGCACCGTCGTGATGAAGCTGGGCCATCAGGCACACGAATCATTGGGGTAACGCTCTTACAGGCAGTGGCTGCGGTCTATATCGGATATTTTGGCGCAGGCGTGGGCATAGTGATGCTGGCCTTGCTGGCCATGATGGGGATTGAAAACATCCACAGCATGAACGGGCTGAAAACCCTTCTGGCCACCTGCGGCAACGCCATTGCGGTGATTGTCTTCATCATTGCGCGCGCCGTTTTCTGGCCACAGGCGCTGTTGATGATCTTTGGCGGAGGAATTGGCGGGTATCTGGGCGCATGGTATGCGCAGAAAATGGAACCCAAGAGTGTGCGCTACGTGGTAATTACCATTGGATGCAGCATGACAACATATTTTTTCTGGCGGGTTTATTTTCACGGTTAATGAACTAATAAACAAAATTTACAGGGATGCATGGAAAGAGTCACAGATGAGCAGCTTCTTGAGCGCTACGTGGCCAGCTTTGAGAAGCTGGATGGAATGATTGTTGACGAATTCTCACCTTCTTCAACGGAGCTGCTCGCAGTTGGAGAGGAAGACAAATACGGGTTCAGGCGGTGGAAACCAATCAAGGTTGAGACACCGCAACCATTTTTGCGGGAAATCTACGCTGAGCTGCCTGACCACTTTCATTTTCCACCACTTTTTGAAAGGCTTC
>DASRCD010000074.1:0-9159 GCA_035653315.1 Candidatus Angelobacter sp. | reverse complement strand
TAGAAGAAGGCCTTTCCCTTCAACTCCCGCTCGACGTGCTTTTTCTCAACCAGGTTCAGAAGGACGGACCGCAAAGTGGCATTTTCAATCGGCCAGGAGAAAAGGGCCTGGATTTGGCCCGGCTTCAGCGGCCCGTGTTCCCACAGGATCCGCAGCGCCTCAAGTTCGTTTTCGTTCAACGCAACCATTCGCATGTGTGAAGTTATCACACATCGGCGGAAGGCTGTCAACCACTATCTGTGACTTTTTCACACTTTGTTTTTTTTGATGAGGTGTTCCGGTTGCCGCATCCCGGCCGGCAATGGTTTTTTATTGAGGGGTTGTCCGAAGGCCGCAGGGCAATCCTTTGGGATGGAAAAGCTCCTGCTTTGTAGAAAACGTTTTAACTGACGAGCCAGGAATGTAACAACGATAGCAGTTTGGGGAGCGCGACCGTCTCGGTTGCCGCGCCCGGCGTCTCGCCGGGCGCTCTGGGTTTTTTCCGTTCGGCGAGACGCCGAACGGGGCACGCGGGACGCGTGCGCTCCCCAATTCCTATCCTAGTTCCATTCTTGTCCCCACATACTAAGAATCTTTTCTGCAGAGCAGAAAACTCCCTGTTCAAACAGGTGCCTACGACTGCATCCTGAAAGTCGCGCGGACAATTGCCGATTTGGCCGGCTCGGAAACTATCGTCGCTGACCACATCTCCGAAGCCATCCAATACCGTTCGCTGGACCGCCAGTTGTGGACGTGACCTGTCCCAGCGGATGCGGGCCTCTGCCAGGCGAAAAATTTTCCGCTTCGCCCTCTTTTCAAAAGCGAGATTTTTATTCGCAAGCTGTATTCCAAGAGGCGCTATCTGACGAGAGCCGAGGTTCTTTCTTGGAGCCAAAGAATGTCCGGATTGTTGGGGGTTTGGACGTGTGGTCCGGCGTACGTTGGACCTGACTTTGTGCGCCCATCGGTCCACTTATGGATTTCGGAATGCCCGTCTGCGAAAGCTATTCCTGCGGCAAAATCGTGATGAGTGCCAGGCCAGTCAATCATTTCAGTGGGCGAGGTCATGGAAACCGCAAAGGCGGCGTCGTTGATGTTATATTGGTTCTCATCCATGAAGATCCATAGTTTGGAAGGGTCCGGATCCACTATTTGGGAATAGTTTCCATAGGTGCGCCAGGGATGGTTGGCCACATGATGATGTGTCCCATTCAACCAAGGGCCATCCACGGCTTCGACTGGAGTGGTTGGCTTGGTTCCAACTGCCTGGCTCATGGAATAGCTCCTTACATGAACAGTTTTGTCTCCTGGACATTTGAAAATATTGATGATGCCTTCACCAATGAAAGGCGTCAGCTTGGAAGTCTGCAGGAAGAGGACATTGGTGGCGTCTCCCGGCCTTTCCATCTCGCCTCGAACCCACATGTTGTTTGTCGGCCAATCTGGATTTGGAGGCAGCCACCCACTGTATTCATTGCCATACAGTTGCAATGCGAGGTTTAATTGCTTGCCATTGTTCATGCAGGCAATTCCTTGGGCGCGCTGCTTGGCACGGCTGAGGGAGGATAGAATGAGGGTTGCAAGTATGCTAATCACAGCGATTACCATAAGCAACTCCAACAATGTGAAGCCGCAACAAATCAACCTTTTACCGCGCGACTGGCCCATTATTCCTCCGTAGAGAAAAAGCGTTTTCTAGCATCTAAGCGCCCGTTCAACACCTTACTATTCGCAACTTCAAAAATATTTGCTTCTAGTCGATAGTCAAATTGAAATTTAAAATAAATACAGACGCTGCTTTTTACTGGCCCTTATCCACATATCCCCGTCATGCACAATAACTTAAGCAACACCGAAATATCGCGCGAAGATGCACTGAGCGCAGGGGCCGCCCCATTTTGTGCGCTACAATAAACTTTTACTGTTTTACACCCTACAAAAGACCACCAATTTGTAGAGGAATTATTTTGACATTAGCTTTCGAATCGATTACTCATAAGGGAAGGTTTTTCCCATGTGAAAATAAGAAGTGGCTTTATCCTTGTCTTGATGGTTCTCCTCGCGGGCCAAAGTATCTTGGCCCAAGATGCCGTGCTCGCGCGAACCACAAACTTCGCTGCTTACTTAACTAACAAGCCCTGGGTGAATCAAGTTGACGTGGCTTTATCAAAAAATCGCTATTACAATCCCTTGATGCCGCCAGAGTATTACCAAGGCTACTCTATATGGAAAGCATCGTTGCAACCAAACGGGTTTTTTTTCCAAGTCATTTCAAACAACCCGTTCTATCCCCCCACGAATAATGCTGCAAATTTAACGTTTGGAGAGTCCACAAAAGATTACTGGACGGTCGGAACGGGCATATCATATGCGCCGAAGGAGTCGGCAGAGGGGGGCTCACCGAAAAACTCGCGTGAAATTATTTGTCGCAGAATCAAACAATGGCTGGTTGATATACTTAACCTGGGTTTGGAGGGCATCGATACCGATTCCATTGAATGGACTGATTCCACAAATTTTTCATGCGGGTTGCTCGATGATCAAGGAGAACAGACCCGCTATAAAGGTTATGTCAGCATCCTGGCATCCGAAGGCGGTTTGCCAACGCTGATACATTATTCTACATCTTTTAAAACCAATGAGACCAACATAATAACGTGCCGTTACAAACAGCATTCGCTACCTCCCTCTGAAGTGATGGTTCAGAAACGGGTACTGGGCAGGGGGATAGTCACTTTGACCAATGTCATAATCAACATCAGTTTTGGTCTGCGAAAAGGAACCGAGGAAGGTTTTTTGCCTTCAGACTTCGTGCCACCGGATATGGCGGTCAAATCGTTCATCGTTGAAAGCAATGGTTCCCGATTTGAATTAAGTCCCGACGGACATTATACAAAAATTGATGAAACTCTCCAAACAGTGGCCTCTGTGGGCCACACGAATCCAGAGCGCTTTACCTGGATCTTGGCTGTGGCCTTGCTGATCGGCATAACAATCTCTTTGATTATTTATCATATTTTTAATGCGCGACAAACAACGCGCAAGTTAAATACTCCGAACTAGTAAGCGAACAAAAGCAAAAACTCGCAAAATAGGAACATAATGAAAACAAATGGACAAATGACGAAAAGGAAACACGTTGGTAAAGCTATTGCACTGCTTATTGCATGTGCCAGTATCAGCAGTCTAAGTGTTGTGGCTTGTTTCATAAGCTCTTCACCAAACTGCCCGGCAACTCAGAATTACTATAATATGACTTGCACTCTTGTGTCCCCCAGTACTTACAGCAGTCAGGTGTATACAACGTCCTCAGGCGGATTAAACCTGGCGCAGGGCCCGATTGACCCGAATTGCGCATATCTTTGTTCTGATGGTAGCACTATCACACCAATACATGATATCATCAGCACGGGCGTTTGCACTGCAACGAGCGGCAGCGGGGGCGGCGGGGGGAATCCTTGACATTGAATTAATTAAAGCACCCACGCTTGGGAAATTTGAGTCAAGATAAAAATATGTACTTCTACAGGAGTGCTGTTGCTGTTGTTTTCAGTGTGACAGCACTCCTAAAATTTGTCGCCCTTGCCCGTCATGAACGCCTTCTTCAAACACTTGACCCTTTATTGGGGGTGAATCTTGGCAGCGTGGCCATTGTGGCAGCTTTGGCCGAGTTGCTGTTGGCTATCTATGTATTGTACGGAAGCAATCTGCGGTCAGTATTGATTGCGATACATCTCTTTTCCGTAGTACTGCTCTTGTACAGGTTTGGTGTCGGATTATCCGGTCGGGCTCCGTGTCCCTGCCTTGGTGGTGGTGTCGCATGGTGGCCCTGGCTGGACAAACATCAAAGTAGCGTTACGCTGGAGATTGCATTATGGTTGTGGTTGACTTCGCTTGTTTGTCTGGCGCGTTACACGGTTCAAGAGAAAGAGGACCAATTCCAGACCGCCTCCAGTTATGAACCCGGGAAACCATCCTCATAATCAGCCCACACCGAGAGAAGACCGAAAAGCTGTTTCTTTGGGTGATGGACAAGCGCCCACCCCTTTAAATTGCGGTTTGCCTGCGGCTGTCTTGGACAATTATGGCACCGTGGAGGAGGGCACTCCAAGGAAGCACCACATCGGGAGCAAGATAACTGAAATTAATGACACGACTCAACAATCCTCGTTTAAACTTCGTTTGGTTGGGAACCTGCGCTGGATTCTGCTGACCGCATTCTTCATTGCCGCCGTTATGGTGATTTGGCGAAACCCGGTGGCAATAGGCGGAGACGAAGGAATGGAACTGTCCAAAGAACTCCTTGTTGCCAAACAACCTCTAGCCATACACTCTGTCTGGAATGATCAAGAATGGTTTTTTAGCTTGCTCTTTGGCCAGATTTTTCGTGCAGTTGGATATCATCCCGCCATACCAAGACTTTTTGCCCTTTTGTGCGCCACTGCCTATTGCATAAGCCTGCGTCGTTTGATGCCAAATGGAGCGGGAGCACTGGCTCACCTATGCGCCATTCTCGTTTTTCTGTGCTACCCGACAGCAGTTGTGCTTTCGATGTCGGGCATGTTGGAGCTGCCCGCAACAGTATTAGCATTGATGGGGGCGCAGAGTTTAATCCTGCGTAGAATTAAAAGGAACATGTTATTTCTGCTTCTTGGAGGCATGTTGGTGGGGATGGCAATCCAGATCAAACTCACTGCGGGGATGGCTTTTGGAGCAGCCACTATTGCATTCACGATTTTCACGGCTGCATCCTATTTCCAAAGCAGGGAGAGCGCGGTCTGGAAGCAGGCGTGCGTCCACTACTTGATTTGGTTCGCAGGCGTAGCAGTTTCCTTTTGTGTCCTGGCCTGGCTTTCACCCGAATATTCATTCGATCATTTGTGGGCGAGTCACGTCAGGGCTTCCTCTCATATTCCGGCGGATCAGTTGCCGTACCTTACTTTTGGCTGGAAGGATCTTTTTGTATCGGGAGCGGTGTGCGCCGGATTTGTGTTGGGCATTGGTTGGATTCTGAAGCTGCGGGAACCGGCGGGTCCCTGGCTGCTTCCTGTATGTTACGGCGTCTGTTTGATGGCCATTCACTCCACCCACCGGCCTTTTTGGCAGTATTATTATATCCACTTTGCCGCTGCCTTCGCGCCAATTACCGGGTGGTTTTTCATTGAAATGGTACGAGTCGGGCTTCGCGCTGGCAGCAAATCGATGTCACTGCCGATATTAAAAAACACGGGCATGTTGGCCACGATCGGAGGAGCGGCGTTGATATCATTTTGGGCTGCGACGGATCTGAAGGAAACCGGTGGCGAATTGAGCGGGTTGCTTCATTGTGAGCCGGCGAGCAAGGACCCAATCGTCAAACTTTTGAGGGATTTGTCTCCGCAGGTGAAGTTGGTGTTTAGTCGTGATAACAGCACAGTGGCGGCTGCCGGTTTGGTCATGGTTCCAGAGCTTACTGTTCTTCCCAAAAAAAGATTTTGGGATGGCTTCACTGAAAAGCAGCTTCTCGCCATTATTACAGACCGCAAGCCTGAAGTAATCATTTTGGGAAAAACCTTTGAAGAAAAGGACGCTCGCTGGCGCCCGGTTCTTCAAGCTTCGTACCGGCGCGTTCTGGAGTCAGATACGTTGGTTGTCTACGTTTCACAGACCATAAAGCTGCCGAGGATCAAATCGGCCAAAGAACAACTTAAGTTGATGGGACTCTAGCCCGGGTGCGTTGAGTGGAATGTTTCAACCTAATCCCTGGATTTGGACAAAAAGACAAAAACTTTCAGGCGCAGCAATGAAACGGAAAAAGGGACATGGGATCAAGATCGGCCCGGCATTATGAGTTTGAAGGTGATCGAATGTATTCGCGCTTTGGCCACCCGTTACCGGGTGGCATTTGGTTATGGGTTAATACTTGTCAGCTCCATCGTCTTGATGCCGGAGTTGAAAGGCTCGCTTCAGGGAGATACGAAATTATATCAAGAGGTTGCGAGCGATTTGACGGACGGAAAACTCCCGTACCGGGACCGCCAGTTGGAGTATCCTCCTTATGTCATTCCCATATTGGCATTGCCCCAAATTTTTGGAAGCGAGAATTATTTTGCCGCTTTCAAGCTAATGAACTTTTGTGCGGATTTAATGTTGAAATTTCTCTTGTTTATGGTTGGTTTGCGGTGCTGCAACACCTGGCGCGCATTGCTGCCAATTTTGTGCTACTGCTTGGCGATTCCATTCATGCATTTCATTTACCTGCAAAGATATGATATTTGGCCGGCGTTGATCTGTGTTGGTGCGCTTTTGTTTTTGGAAAAAGGGCACTCATTTCTTTGTGGATTGGCAATTGCGGTTGGCATCGGAGTAAAGGTCTATCCCGCCATATTTGTGCTGCCTCTTATGGTCGTCGCGGTGCGTCAAGGCAAAGGATGGCGATTTGCGATTGGATTGTTTCTGGCTGTTCTTCCCATTCTCATATTGGGTTTTTTCCTGCCATGGTGGCGTTTTGCGCAATTTCAAGCTGCGCGTGGGCTACAGGTTGAATCGTGCTACTCGTCGGTAATGTGGTTGCTGCAAAGTTTTGGGTTGATAAACGTCCATTGGGTTCATGCCAGGGCATGGTTTGAATTAAAGGGCCCATTGGCTTCTTCACTTTTACCCTGGGCACGCGGAATGTTCATTGTGACGGTCGTACTTTCGATCATAAGAAGCACAGCCATAGCAGCAAAATGGAGAAAAACTTCAATTGGCCAACTTGCAGGTCTCTTACTCCTGCCATTGCTTGCCTTTGTATCCTTCAATACAGTTTTTAGCCCTCAATTCATGATCTGGCTTTTGCCGCTCGCTGCACTAAGCACCTTGGAGGAAAATCCCTGGCCAATGTTTGTCGTTCCTTTCGCGGCGGCCTTAAGTCCGGTTTTTTATCCTAGCAATGAATACAGCAGCGGCTTAAATTTGTTTGAAACACTTGTATTACTGACGCGCAATTTGACTTTAATTGCGCTTTGGATTTATCTCGTCCTAAAATCATTCCACATCACCCTTCCGGGAACGGAAAAGATATGCGGCCGCTGTCAAAAGGAAGTTTACTCTGGCAATTAGCAAACCGTTTCGTTCGATTTGGTTTGGTCGGCGTGAGCGGTATGTTCGTTGATATGGGGGTCTTATTTTTACTTGCTGATCCAAGGACGCTCGGGTGGGGGTTGTCCGTGAGCAAACTGCTTGCTGCCGAATCCGCCATTCTCAATAACTTTATCTGGAATGACCTTTGGACTTTTGGCGATATTTCGGTTTCACAGATAGGTTGGAAATCGCGAGCCACCCGATTCGCAAAATTTAACGTGATCTGTCTTGCTGGCATCGGAATCAGCATTCTGTTGTTAAACGCGCAGGTACGCTTCCTCAACGCAAATGTCTATCTCGCAAATTTCATTTCCATTGTCTTGACAAGCTTTTGGAATTTCTGGATGAACCTGCGATTTGGTTGGGTAAAGCCAAGAATAGCAATGTGCCCTACAAAATTGGAAATGTGAGGGGAATTCACCTATCGGGACGATACCCTTGCTGAAGTTCGGGATGGGCGAATCAGTTTTTGACGGTTCCGCTTACAACCTTGAGGCTGCGGGCAAATGGGTGTGGCGCGCGGGAGTTCGTTTGGAAAGTTGCAGATGTTCTTCCAGCGCAAGGACCATCGCGGTGAGGTCATGCGGCATGCGTGGCTTGACCTGGAACAAATCAGCGCCCAAATCCAGCGCGCGCTTGATGTGCTCGGCATGCATTGAATCCGTCAGCACCACCACGGTCAGATTTCTAAACGACTGCGAGCGCAACCAGGTCAGGACGTCGAAACCGTCCTTCAACGGCATTTTCAGGTCCAGCAGCAGCAAATCGGGCAATGGATATTTTTCGCGGTCGTTGAAATGTTCGTGGCCCTTGAGGTAGGAGATGGCGTCGTGACCATTGCCAACTTCGCCGATGATGCGCAGGCGGCCATTGGCGCGCTGCATCGCTTTTTTGAGGAGAAGACGGTCGCTTTCCGAATCATCGGCGACCAGCACCAGGAAATGGTCATTGGCTTGTTTGCTCATGCACGTATAAAACTCTTAAAATCTGACCGCTGACTCTTTGTTGTGACTCAATTTTCCCCAAGGCAGGCAGGTACTCAAATTAAATGTTTGTAAAAGTCGTGTGGCGGATGCACGACAATTCCTTCTTTCGTAATCAAAAAATTACAAACCAGCTCCATGCGCAACGCGGCCCGATTCATGGTTCTTATCAAAGGGCCTGTGGCAAAATTCCGGCATTTTTGGATTGCGGCAAAAGGAGCATTCCTGTACAGGTGACCTGACAGCAACCCAAAGAATGAAAGAGGCACGCAAAACTCTGTTCGCGCTGGTTTCCACGTTCGTTCTGCTGGGAACAAGCTTTTCTGCCCGCGCGGTCACCACCATTGACCCGGTCAATCGTTACGCTTACGGGGCGAACATCGGTTGGATGGATTTTTATGCCGACGGCACCAACGGCGCAGTCATCGGCGATTACGTTTGTTCCGGTTACATTTACGCGGCGAATGTCGACTGGATCAATCTCGGCAGCGGCAGTCCCGCCAATGGCATTCAGTATCAGAACAATTCCGCCACTGATTTTGGCGTGAATCAGGACGGCCTCGGCAATTTGACCGGTTACGCGTGGGGCGCGAACATCGGGTGGATCAATTTCGAGCAAACCTACGGCAAGCCGAAGATCAACCTGCTGACGGGGCAGTTGAGCGGTTATGCTTGGAGCGCCAATTGCGGCTGGATTTCATTGAACAACACCAGCGCCTTTGTGCAGACGGATACCTTGTATCCCGGTCCGCTCGCGCCCAATGGCCTGCCGGTTCCCTGGTTGCTGACCTATTTCGGGACGACGAACGTAAATCCGAACGCCGACCCTACCGGCAAGGGCATGACCATCGGGCAGGATTATGTGGCTGGCACGAACCCGAACGATTCAAACAGCGTCCTGCGCATCACCTCGGCGAGTTTTGCGCCCGGCGGCACCAGTGCGAGCCTGACGTGGCTCAGCGAACCCACCCGCCTCTATTACATCAAAAAGGAGACCAATATCCTGTCCGGCAATTGGATTGACAGCGGTGTTGGGCTGATTGCGCCCAGCGCGGGAAGTTCGACCACTTTTAGTTTCTCGGATACAAACGCA
>DASRCD010000073.1:0-6587 GCA_035653315.1 Candidatus Angelobacter sp. | reverse complement strand
ATGGACGCACTGAACCGGTGCTATCACGTAAAAGATTCACGGCCCTGGTGGAAGCAGCGGCTGATCTCCATAGGCATGACGATTGCTATCTCAGCGCTTACCATTCTGGCTTTGACCATCGTTCTCTATGGCGGCGACATCGCAGATTTCGTGGGCTCCAAAGTTGGACTGAGCTCAATTACCGTTCTGGCCTGGCGAATTATTCAGTGGCCCGTAGCTTTCTTCTTTGTCGTCATGTCCTTCGCTATTCTTTATTTCTGGGGGCCGGACACTCACCAGAAATGGCAATGGATCACGCCGGGATCGCTGGTTGGCGTGCTGCTCTGGATTGGCGCATCGCTGCTGTTCCGCGTGTATCTGCACTTCTTTAATAGTTACAGCAAAACGTATGGCTCATTGGGCGCAGTGATTGTCCTGCTGCTATGGCTTTATATTTCCGGTCTGGCGCTGCTGGTAGGCGGAGAGATCAATTCAGAAATAGAAAATGCCGCGGCTGAAAAAGGGCATCCTGAAGCGAAGGAAGCAGGAGAAAAGGTGGCCTAAAAAGTCATCTGAAAGAAACCACCCTTTAGTTAGACAGGCTGCTTTTCTGTGGCCGAATGGATTGCCGACGGTGTGGATGATAGCGGAAGCTCAATTGTGATCAGCAGTCCGTCACTCGTATTTTCCGCGCGGATGGAGCCGCCGTGCAAAACCACTGTGCGCTCGGCAATTGACAGGCCCAGTCCTACTCCACCACTGGAACGTTCGCGCGCTTCACCCACGCGATAAAAAGGTTCAAAAATATGCTTCAACTCAGTTTCAGGAACGCCCGGGCCATGGTCTTTTACAGTTACTACTGCCGTATCCAGCCGCCAAATCAAAGAGACTTCAATGCTGGTGCCCTCGGCGGTGTAGCGGATGGCATTGCGGACAACATTTTCAACTCCGCTGCGCAGCAGCTCTGACGATCCACGGACTCGGCATTGCTCCAGCTTAAGAATCTTCACCTCTTTGTGCTGTGGCTTGGCTTCATAATTCGCATCATCCACCACCTGTTGCACTAGGTCTTCCAGCACCACGGTCTCAGGCGGCACGCGTTCCGCGCCGCTTTCCAGCCGTGTAAGCGCAAGCAACTGCCCGACCAGTTTATTGACGCGCTCTGATTCAAGCTCAATCCTGTCCAGCGCGGCTTCTGCTTTCCCGTTGGTATTCTTGCGCGCCAGTTCCAGCGCAACTGTCAAACGGGCCAGAGGCGAACGGAGTTCATGCGAAATATCTGCAAGCAAGCGCTTCTGAGATGAGATAAGTGCGGCAATCTGTTCCGCCATCTGGTCAAATTCTCGTCCCAGGTCTGCCAATTCATCACGCCGTCCCCCAAGTTGTGGAGTGACGCGCACATCCAGATTGCCTTCAGCAAATGATTGCACAGCGGTTTTCAATTTTTTCACGGGCGACGTCAAATACAACGCAAGCAGATAGGAAATTACGCCTGCGGCGAGAATGCTCAACACAATTCCAAAAGGAGGCAGCCCTCGAAATACATAAGGCTGGCGCAAGCGGGTAACAAAAATATAAGTGCGCCCGCTGGGTGCAATTACAGTTCTTCCCCATGTAAGCCTGCCCAGGGCGGTAACACTGGAGACATGCTGCTGGGCTTGTTTGATTTCAGCGGCCACGCGTGTGGCTTCGGCCGGGGTTGGAGGAGTGAGGGGGGTCCCTTCTCCATCGAACAATTCAATTTCAGTGCCGGCCTCTTTCAAAGACCGGTTTACATACTGCTCAAAAGCCTGCGGACCTTCACTGTCATACACCTGCACGGCGGATTCGGCATAAAGATTCAGCGCCTCACCCAACGCTCCGCGCCTGCGCTCAGGATTGGGGTCCTGGGCAAAAGAAAACCAGAGCATCACGTTCAGCGTGCCAATCATGGCTGCAGCCGCAAGCCAGAAGTAAAAAAATATTTTCAGGAAAAGACTGCGATACTTCACGCCTGCTCTCCGGGAAGAAGATAGACGTAGCCACTGCCACGGATGGCCTTAATGCGCTCCTGCTCGCCTTCATATGGGCCAAGTTTGCGGCGAAGATTACTCACATGCACGTCAATGCTGCGGTCCATGGGAGACATGGGCCTTCCCAGCGCGGCTTGCGTAAGGTCTTCACGGCTGATGATTTTTCCCGGATTGCGCAGGAAAGTATGCAGAAGATCAAATTCCGCACCGGTAAGATTCACCGTCTTGCTGTCGCAGGTCACGCTGCGCGATTCAGGATGCAATTCCACGTCGGCAAGGTGAACAGGTTGCGACGGTCCGGTTGGGCTTCCCGTGGCGCGGCGCAAAATAGCGCGCAAGCGGGCCACCAGCTCGCGCGGGTTAAATGGCTTGGCCAGATAATCGTCGGCGCCCAGTTCCAGGCCGAGAATGCGGTCTAGTTCGCTGCCACGCGCCGTGAGCATCAATACCGGCACTGAACTTTTCTGTCGGAGTTGCTTCAGCACGTCCAGGCCGCTCATCCCCGGCAGCATCACATCCAGCACAATGGCGGAATAATGGTTCGCCAGGGCCTTGTCCAGGCCTGCGGGGCCGTCATGCGCGGCGTCCAATTCAAACTGCTCACTCTGGAGATACTCTTCCAGCAATTTGCTCAGCTCTGTGTCGTCGTCAATTAGCAAAACTGAAACCATACGCTTGTCACCATAAACCCTTGTCGTATCAACAAATAGTTAAGAAATGTGAAGCAAAATCATAACCGAATTAACAACTCATAACTGTATGCAAAGATTTTTTGGGTTCATTCTATTGGCAGCTGTTGCCGGTCCTCAGAGCATGAAGCTGTGCCGGGGTAATGTCGCTGCCTGAATTGTAAAGGAGTTGGTTTATGAATAAGAGATTTTTCGTAGTTGCAGCGATTCTTTTGGCCGTAGCAGCCGGTCTGGCGACTTCCGCCTCGGCTTTACCCGGCAGAGGATTTGGCCATCGTCGCGGGATGCTGGCCCGAATGACGAAGGCGCTGAACCTGACTGAGGCCCAGCAGACCCAGATCAAAGGCATCATGACTCAGGAAAAGGGCAAAATCAAACCATTAACCCAGCAGCTCCGCCAGAATGAGCAGGCCCAGAATGCCGCCGTAAACGGCACTTTTGATGAGGGCAAAGCCCGGGCTTTCGCCGGGAAACAGGCCCAGATCATGACGGACCTGATCGTGGAAAAACAGCGGATGAAATCGGAAATTTATGCGGTGCTTACGCCTGAACAGCAGCAGAAAGCAATGCAATTGATGCAGCAGCGCGAGCAGCGCCGCCAGGAACGCATGCAGAAGCATTCCCAGCAGACGCAGCAAACGCCGGGTGCGTAGAACTTCCTCCCTCCAGAGGTTTGCGGGCGGCAGAAATGCCGCCCACTTTTTTGATCGCTGCTATTTCTTCTTTCTCCTCAAAGAGCTGTCCGCCCCCGCGGAGAGTCCAGCTACAAGCCGGAATGACCTTTCGTCTGCGTGAGTGTCACTGCCATAGATGATTCAGGCTCCTGCATCAGGCAAATCCCTTCCCACCCTTGCGGAGTAGCTACTGGCGCATCAACATTCTCTTCCGGATTCATCTGCTCAGGACTGTGGGTCAGGTTGTTGTTGTGATGCTGATGACCGGCGCTGGCTTCCTTCACAAAATCGCTGAGCTTGTCTGGATCCACTTTCACCTGAAGAACCACGGCTTCACTCGATTCCAGATTGACCACCAGCAGCTTTATGTCTTTGCCGAGGTCCTGCGCATAAATGTAAGTCCGTTCACCGCTTCGCCGGTCATAAGACTGCACCATGGGCTGCCAGCCGGAATTCATGGCCGCACGCATGACCTGATCAAAGCGATTATCAGCAGCGGCGTTCAGCAGTTGGCCATTCTCAAACATCGCTCCCTTAAAGCTCTTCACGCCGGCAACATGCCAGAATTTCACCACGAATCCAGCCAGCCCAAAGACAAAACGGTTTTGCCGGTGCACGTTGTACTGCACTTCAATGTGCTTCACGATTTTGCCGAAATCGTCCGCCGCAAAAGCCGGTTGCGAGCCGGTTAGAAGAAATGTGGCCGCTAGCAGACCGCTGATCGCGAATGAAAATCTATTCTTCTTCATGGCTGCCTTCTTTCTTGTGATGTTTATTGCTGTCCGGTTCTTTCTCGCTGGGTACAAAGTGATGCTGCAGGGCTGCAATTTTTTCAACCGGAACTTCTCCTACAATATTTACAACCGTTAGTTCCCTGGGCTCGGCCACCAGAATCACCACTCCGCCAATGTGCTCGCCAGTCTTTAGCAGATAAATTTCGTCATGCTCGTTGCTGCGCTTGTCGATGCTCTGGACGATTTTTGTCCAGCGGGGCGAAGTAAGCTGAGAGCGGACTGCCTCAACATCGGCTTTGCTGTACTGGCTGGCCGCGTCAAACTCAAAACTCTTTACGTAAATTCCCTTCAGGTTCTTCACAATGGATTGGATCTGTTTCACATCCGGATCATCGCTGTCGGCTTTCTCCATAATCTTGACCGCGAACTCAAGCAAAGAGCCATCGAGCGTTACGTCTGTGACATGCGCGGCTTTATCGCTCAGCTTGTCCAGATTGTCGAGTTGCAGCTTTGCGTCCTGCGCATAAGCGCGCGCGGCAAAGCAGCACAGGACCAGCCCGGCAAGAGCATGAATTAAGGTTTTGGTTATGCGGTTCATAAGCGTTGTCTCCTGGCCTTTTCACTTTGTTCAATAGAAAGCTGCGCGTGCTGCAAAACATGGTTTAGCTTGGAACGGGCAATCTCCAAAGCAAGGATGGCCTGGTCTCTGGCTTTTTCGGCTTCGCGCTGCAATTGTTCATTCTTTTCCCGGGCAATCCGCATTTCTTCCGCGTGGCGATATTCAGAGTATTCATAGCCGCCAAATCCAAATGCCAGCAGCAACACGGCAACCAGGGCAAATGTCCATGCCGGGCGCAAATTCCACCAGGCCATCAATGGTCCATTTGTCTTCCCTTTTCCCTGCGGCGTGGCTTTGCTTTCAGCCTGCGCTTGATTCACCCGCGCCATCACACGCTGCGTAAAGCCTGCGCCGGGTTCTTTACGCTTGAGCGCCTTCTCCAGATCGTCTTCAGAAAAATGCATATCGTACCTCTCGAATCTTTCGCGTCAGCCCTTTGCGCAGGTCAGCCAGCGTGCGATGTAACGTGCTTTTCACGCTATTCACCGGCATCTCCAAAACTTCAGCAATTTCGCTTGGCCCCATGCCTTCCTGAAAGCGCAGGATCACCACCATCCGCTGCTTCTCCGGCAAACTGGCCACGCTCTGCTGCAACCGTTCCAGCAGCATAGGATCAGCCGAATCAGGCGGCGCCGTTGGTTCTGGAGCATCTTCCAGCGCCAGTTCACGGCGGCGAAACTTTTTGCGGCCCTGGTCAATGCAACGGTTTGCCGTGACTCGCCGCAACCAGTAGGTAAGGTGCGCTGGAGACTCAATCCTGTCCAGGTTCTGGTACAGCTCCAGAAAAACTTCCTGGGCCAGGTCTTCCGCCAGCGCCCGGTCATGAAGAAAGTGGTAGGCAATGCTGAAGACCATGCTCTGGTGCTGTTGCACCAATTCAGCAAAGGCCAGCGAATCGCCCTTAACTGACTGCGTCAGCGCCAGCTTAAGCCTATCCTCTTCAAATCCTGTGGCCTGCTCCAAAATCTCCCTCTCTTGAACAGTTATACGTACCGGAATTGCTTTCGGGTGCAAGTTTCTTGTTAAGCTGGAAATGCAGGAGGGGGGCACCATGGGCGAAGAAAGCTCTTTTGCCGTGACATATTATGACGAGGTACGCCGGAGCTTTCGCGGCTATAAGCGCCTGGCCGATGGTGGCCTGGCCCAACTCAGCGAGCAGGAGTTCTTTCGCGCACCCGATGCCGAATCCAACTCCGCTGCCCAGATTGTGAAACATATTGCCGGCAACCTGCGCTCACGCTGGAAGGATTTCCTCACCACGGATGGCGAAAAACCTGACCGCCATCGCGACCAGGAATTTGTGCTCACGCCCGCGGACACGCGCGAAGACCTGATGCGCCGGTGGGAGGAAAGCTTTCAGATTCTTTTTGACAGCATTGCTTTGCTCACGGCGGAGGATTTTAACCGCACCGTAACCATCCGTGGCGAGCCCCATACCATTTTGCAGGCAATGAACCGTAGCCTGCTGCATACCGCTTACCATGTAGGACAAATTCTGTACGTCGGCAAGCACCTGCGCGGAGCAGAATGGATGATGCTGAGCATCCCCAAAGGCAAATCAGAGGAATTTAATGCCATGAAGCCGGAAGACCGCAAGGTGAAACAGCCGAACCGCCCATAAGCCTGGCTAGCGAAAATCCTCGCTGAGATTGCATCATTAAGAGGAAAACAGCCTTCCACTAAAAGGCAGATTGGACGAAAATTTCTGCAATTTTAATCTCAAAACGAGACCGCCATCTTCCTTGGCCAGTACTAGGGCTGGATCATTGACCATACCGGCAAGAAATTTGGATTGCCATTTTTCGTCATTCTCCTGCTAAATCATTGATTACCAAAGTATCTGCTGATCATTGCCCCGGCGTTCGGCAATTCTGATGAAA
>DASRCD010000072.1:0-3881 GCA_035653315.1 Candidatus Angelobacter sp. | reverse complement strand
TATTGCTGCCGGACCAGTTCGATCAACCCTTTCCGGGTTTCCCGGCCAATGCGCGACGACACCGCAAAAACGCTGAACAGCACCGGCACACACAGGACGACAACCCATCCAAGTGACGTTCCAAAGCTGGCGCCCGCCACTGTGGCGGTGAGAACAGCGGCCGGGTCAAGATCGGCTGCGCCGGCAATAATGCCTGGAAGCGTGCCAGCGGCGCGGTTCAAGAGCGATGGGGATGGATCCTCAGGAGCCGTTTTCTGTGCCAAGTGAAGTGCTTCCATTATTCATCCATCTCACTTAGAAGCAGATGCAGCTCTGCTAGTTGGACAGCCTAGGTATATCTAATTAAGGCTGTTCCAGGGCTGCTCTTTGCACAGAATCAGCACTGATCTTCTCATTTTGTTCAATAAATATGTTAATGGGGTGAGAATTATTTAAATTGGAGTCCATCCGCTACATTCTTCTGGTGTTACCGGCGCCGTAATCTGAATTCGGCTATACCGGACAACAGCATCGGAGGTTGAGCAGAAAGCCCTGATCCCCGTCGAGCTGTAAACAATGGGCTTGGCAGAGATGACATATTCCGTACACTCAGTATTGCCATTCTTGCAGTTAGCAGAAACGCTAAACTGATAGCCATTTTTCCCGCACCATTGTGCGGAAGTACAATTTGGTCCGCCTAGAAATTCATCCAGAAGACAGGCATGCTCTGGTGTACCTCCGCCAGAGCATGTGCTACTTGATCCAGGCCCCAGGCTGGTAAGGTCAATCGAGTAACCGTGATCTGGAAATGTGGTTGAGTAAGTAACCTGCGCTACGTTGATGGTACGAACAGTACTTGCAGCAGCTGATTCATTGGCAGAAATTTTTGCCCGCAGCAAATTTGGAATGGCGATTGCCGCAACAATCAGGATAAAAGGGATGGCGGCTGCACTGATATAGCCCATTACAAGACCTGCTGTAGCCATTCCCTCACCCTTGAGACGGCCCATACTCCGACGGATATTCGCCTTGGACATATGTCCCAAAATAATGGCTGGTATTCCAGCAAGAACTGAGAAACATAAAAGCGACAAAATACCGAGGACGAGGCTGGCTGTGGCTTTACCATCCGTCTGCTGGTTGGAAGGGGACTGTTGCTGCCCATAATATGGCTGTGGCTGAGGCGTATTGGGCGCGGGGGATTGAGCGTTCAGCAAAGCAGAAGTAGAAGCTGGGTTGGGAACACTGGCTGGTTGCGGCGACACAGGCGATGTTTGCACTGGTGTAGCACATTGGGGACACACAGTGGAGGTGTCAGGCATGGAAGCCCCACATTTAAAGCAAAACATTCAATTACCCTCGTATGGAATAGAGGGAAAGTACAGCATTAGCGATAAAAAGACAATTTAAATTGCTGCTGGAATAAGTTGATTATCGAGCAAAGTGTCTCATGCTCTAAGCTTTAACGCAGCCTGAGCGGCAAAGTATCCACACATGCCATGGACGCCAGGAGCTGGCGGAGTGGACGCTGAGCAGAGATAAACTCCCTTCAGCGGAGTTTTATACAGACTGGCTGTAGGCCGTAGGAAAAGCTGGCCCAGGTCCGCGACGCCACCGCCAATATCGCCGCCAATGAGATTGGCATTATGCTGCTCAAATTCAACAGGGCCCATTACCGAGCGGGCAGCAATACAATCGCGAAAGCCCGGAGCAAAGCGCTCCACCTGATTCTCAATTGCCTCAGTCATGTTGCCACTGTAGCCGTTGGGAACATGGCAATATCCCCATGCCGTATGCTTGCCAGCCGGAGCCCGCGAAGGATCAAACAAACTGGGTTGCGTGAGCAGCACAAAAGGCTTGTCAGAGGTCCTTCCCTGCCATGGAAGCCGCTCAGACTCGCGTGCTTCTTCCAAAGATCCGCTCAGATGGACCGTGCCTGCCGTGGAACATTCTTGTGCTCGCCATGGAATTGGCTGATGAAGCGCCCAATCAATTTTGTACGCACCCACTCCGTACCTATAACGTTCCAATTTATGCCGGTAAGACTCTGGCAGGCGGTCGCCTGCTATTTTCAGCAACTGCCTGGGTGTGACATCAAGCAAGGTCGCCCGCGCGGGCGGAAGCTGGTCCAGTGATTCAACCCGGCAATTTGTGATCACTTCCCCGCCAAGCGACTTTAGATAAGCGATCAACACCGACGTAAGCTGTTGCGAGCCTCCGCGAGCGAAGGGCCAGCCCCTGGCATGTGCCGCAAGAGCCAGCACCAAGGCCACTGCGGAAGTGGTTAGCTTATCCAGCGGCAGCATGGAGTGGGCGGTAATGCCTGCAAAGAAAGCCCTGCCGCGTTCCGTTTTAAAATAGGCTTCTGCCAGAGATGTTGCCGGACGAATCGCATTCAGCCCGAATTTTGCAAAGAACACAGGATGACGCGGGAGCCGCAAGGGAGCAAATGAGTCCTCCATGATATCCTGCCATCGCGAAACCAGAGACCCCATCAGTTTCCGATAGCCCGCCCCATCTGTTCCCAATGAATGCGCGGTTTCGTCCACGGATTTGTGCAGGACTGCCGCAGTTCCGTCATCCATGGGATGGGCCAACGCCGCAGGGGGATAAGCCCATTGCAATCCAAATTTCTCAAGCGGCAGCTTGCTCAAGAAAGGCGAGCACACCACCATGGCATAAACGGAAGAACAAATGTCATGAACAAAATCAGGCAGTGTTAGCTCAGCCGAACGCACGCCTCCGCCGGGAGTATCGGCGGCTTCCAGTACGACCACTTTCCAGCCGGCCTGTCCCAGGCAAATGGCTGCCGCAAGCCCGTTTGGGCCTGAGCCGACCACAATGGCATCCGCCTTGGGTACTTCCAGTTTGGCAAGTTGGGAAGGCACGCATGCTAAGAATAAATCATTGAGGCAGCAGGCATATCAAGCAGCAGGATTGTCGCAACAGGACACACCCTAAAATGCCGGAATCTGCCGGGCGGCAATTCCCTACTTCTTGATGCGTAATTTCCGTGTAGCCGATTTTCCTTCATGCGTGGCATACACCATGACTGCGCCACGGCTGAGGACATTTTCTGTAAGAGGAACGGAGAGTTCCACCGATCCGGAAGAGTCTGTGCTTCCGCGTGCCAGTTCCAAACCGTCAGATGCAATCACGCCACGCACAACAACTTCTGCGCCAGCAACGGGCTTGCCAAGATCGGAAATCTGCAAGCTCACCGGAACGGCAGAACCTTCACCCGCCGGAGCTATTGGTTTCCAGTGCAGGGAAAGTCCTGTGCCGCCCACGTCCTGAACTTCATTGCCATTGCCGAGCAGCGAATTCACCTGGCCGTGCTGAATCGCATCGATAACATTTTTGTGCTGCGCCTTCAGCAGCTCATGCATGGCCTCAGTTGAGAAGCCCGGATGTGACAATTCTTTTGCGTAGGAAAATGCCTGCTTGCCAATGCACTGGCCTTTTACAAACACCAGGGTTTGCAGCAGCAGGTCATTTTGCCGCGCTTCACTCTGCACGTGGTAAACAACGTCAGCATATTTCACGTCAGTATTGAATCCAAAAATTGTCATAGAGTGGAAACGCCGATTACCAAGTGGTCCGCCTGGACATGATTCGACAACCCATAATAATAAAAGGGCCAATCATTGTCAGAATGGCCCTTTGATACTTTACTCCTGTTTTCCGTGTTGTTGAGGCCGGTATTACTTCACTACAGAGGCAAACATTGGCGAGTCAATCAACTGCTGGAAGCTGCGGTCGTCTGCCTTGAAGCGCACCACCAACTTATTTGTATCTGAATCCACTGATGTTCCATCAATGGCCGTTTTTTCCGTGGGCGTGGCATCCATCTTCTTGAACAGCATGCCGGCCTTCAGCACGGATGACAATGTGGAAGCGGT
>DASRCD010000071.1:0-4110 GCA_035653315.1 Candidatus Angelobacter sp. | reverse complement strand
CGTTTCTCCCCACCAATCCGGCCGCCAGTATGAACGCAAGTGAAAAGACCAGCGGGCTGCCAGAATTCGCTACTGCCATTGCGCTTTGTTTGGCAAGTAACCGGCGCTCACGGGCCGCCATGTTCGTTTTGTATTGTTCTTCTGAGGCTCGTGAATCTTCCAGGGAATGGTTCAGTGCCGCCAGAGCCTGCTCCCGCGTAAGCGGAACATCTGAAAGGTGCAGCTTGAAACTGGGCTTGGAGGAATTGGAAATTCTCCGGATCTCCGCTTCCGTGGCGGCAATGATCTCTTCCTGCCGTTGGGTTTCATTCTGCACCGCTGCGTGCAGCGCCGTGATCTCGTCTTCCAGCTTGCCGGCATGTCGCGTGAGCTGCCAATTCAGCAGAGAGACAATCAAAGCAACCAGCGCCAGGCCTTGCAGCGCAAAAAGAACAGGCGTTTGCCAGCCGCTGGGCGGCGCCGTTTTGGCGTAAGCCACCAGCTCGGCATGCTGATCAAGCAAGTTTTTCTGCCGGATAAACGGAATAGCACCTGGCTGTTGCTGCCACTGCAACCTGAGCTGGTCTTGCGGCGTTAACGCGGTTTCATTGAGTACCGCCGCCTCGTCCTGATACACCGATTCTTCATACACCTGTCCCATGGTACGGCTTGTTTAGCACAGTTTAAAAACTGGAAACAAGCACCATAGGTGCATTGCACCCGCGGTTTCATAGCAATTATCAGCGTGAAACCAGGGTGATCTGCGTTGCTGCCGTGGCCACGCCAAAGGGCGATCCTGTTACAGGTTTGAGCCCGCCACCGGAAGAAATCGCCAGCGCGGCAATATCATGCGTGCCCTGGTCGGTTACATACACCACTGACGTATTGGAGTTTACCGCAATGCCTGAAGGCCCTATGCCGCCGGTAGGAAATGGAGAACCATTCAGAGCGCCCAGCGTGCCTGAGTTCGGATCAATGGCAAAGCCGGAAACGTCATTCGACCCTGAATTTGCCGTATACAGCAGCGCTCCCTCAGGATCAATCGCCAGTCCAGCCGGCAGTGCGCCTGTGGCAAAAGGCGATCCGTTGATCGATGTGAGCGTTCCATTGCTCTGGATGGCAAAACCCACCACTGCATTATGAGCCTTGTCCGTCACGTAAAGAAAACGTCCGGAAGGATCCACGGCGATTGCGCCTGGAGCTGAACCTGCTCCCGCCGAAAACGGTGAGCCTGCCACGGCGGCCAGTTGCCCGTTGGAGTCAATCGTAAACACAGCAACTGTTCCCTGCGCGGCATTGGCCGTGAAGAGCAGGTTCCCTTTCGGTGAAATCGCCAATGCGCTTGGATTGGTTGCCGGCGTAATCAAAAATGGCGAGTTCTGCACCGTGCCCAATCCGCCAGCGCCGGGATCAACCGTATAAGCTGAGATGTCGCCCGATGTCTGGTTGGCGACAAAAAGAAACGGCGCTGTGGGGGACATGGCAAGGGAAACAGGCCCTATATCTGCGCCAAAGATGTTTGGTGGATTCGTGGAAACCACAATGCTGTTGCTCACAGGCACTGAAAGTTCACCATTGCCTTTGTTAATGTCCAGTTCGGTAATATCATTGCCGGCAAAATTCGCTACATAAAGAAATTGCCCGGAAGTGTGCGGCGCTACCGCAACAGCGTCTGACCCGGCGGGAAAATTCGGTGTGCCCAGTGGTTGCAGGCTGCCATCTGCATGGACCAGAAATTCAAACACCTCATTAGTCCCTTGGCCTACCACGTAGGCAAACTGTTTATGTCCGCTGGCACACCCCGTAAGCAGATATCCGGCAAAAGCTATGATAATGACGCATAAGGCCGAAATGGTCTTTGCCTTCATGAATTCTCCTCGCTGCAGTGGAAAGAAATTAAGGATACATGAACCCGCCCGATGTCGCACCTTCCATCTCCCTGATCGAAACATATGCTCCTTTGACCCTAGAACGGCCCAGCTTTCAGAATTTGGGTAAAAAATACTTAAGCAGCCACCCCCAAAAAACCCTTCTGAATCTCTCCTCATCCAAAAAACTATGAGTCGTAGTGTTAAAGGCCCGTTTTTGGTAAGATCGCATCCCCGATATGAAACAGGGGCCAGTATGAACCGGGAGAAGCCATTTGTAACCGGAGCAATTGCTCCAGTAACCGGTATCTATCGGGTCATCCATGTTGCCCACCGTTTGCCCCATGAAGTTATAATTTCGTCAGGCCATCATTTTCCCCGTTGCGCTAAATGCGCCGATGCCGTCCTATTTGATCTGGTACATCCTGCGCCCGACCTGTTCCTGCATCATGGGACTCGCCAAATTTATGAATTGGATGTCATGGACGACGAGCCTACGGCCTCCGTGCAAGAAGCTTAATGGGTCACCAAAAATGCCAAACTAACCCAAGGCAATTCTTTTGCATGGTCTATTGCTCTGCCCCTTATCAGGACAATTTCTCCTCGTTTCACTGATCATCAATCAAAAACGCTTGAGCTAAATTCGCTGCCAAAGATGGATTGGCCAGGTACGTATTCACGGTACTGAAGCAGCCAACTCTGCACAATTTACGTGCATCTCAAAGCTCTCTGTATGTCTATGCTGGGGATTGTCATACCGGCCAATTAAAGTACCTGCTGTACACCGCTCTTATGTATGGCTCGTAATCTTTCGATAAACTTAACTTTTTAACTTTTTTGAAGACGCGCGGACAAAAATCCGACCCCCAGAATCTGCATGAGATGTCCCCCCTTCAGGCAGAAAACGTCCTTTCCGGTGGCGGCGAACTGGGCGACCGCATCCGTGCTTTTAATTGGGCCAATACGCCCATGGGCCCAATCTCAAGTTGGCCGCAAAGTTTAAAAACCGCGGTTCAAATTCTGATCTCTTCCCGTTATGCCATGTGGATGGGCTGGGGGCCCGATCTTATCTTCCTTTATAACGATACCTATGCCCAGATGACTCTGGGTAAAAAACATCCCTGGGCACTGGGTAAAAAAGCACGCGAAGTTTGGGCTGAAATCTGGTCGGATCTGGAGCCTCGCGTCCGTATTGTGCTTGAAACTGGGGAGGCCACCTGGGATGAAGGCCTATTACTTTTTCTTGAACGGAATGGCTATCCCGAGGAAACGTATCACACATTTTCTTACAGTCCCCTGACCCGCGATGACGGCAAAATCAATGGCCTTCTCTGCGTGGTAGCGGAAGAGACTGAGCGGATTATCAGTGACCGGCGCCTCAATTCCCTGCGCACCCTCGCGGCCAACCTCAGCGCCAAGATCAACGAGCCTGATGTCCTCTCCGCCGTGCAGGACAGCCTTCAATCCAACCAGCGCGATCTTCCCTTCACTCTTACTTATCTTTTTGAACATGGTGAATCCCAGATCGCACGGCTGGCTTGTGCAACGGGAATTGATACCCGGCATCCTGCTGCTCCTGAAATTCTGAAAGTGGACTTGCAGCAGGAAGTGTGGCCGGTTCGTGACCTTCTGCAACAGAAGGGGCGGGTCATTGTGGAAAATCTCTTCCGGCGTTTTGACCCTATGCCCACTGGAGCATGGAATAAATCGCCAGACCGCGCTCTGCTGGTGCCGATTACCCGCCAGGGACAGGAAACTCCCGCCGGCATATTGGTCTCTGGATTAAATCCTTACCGGCAATTTGATGCCGCCTATTCAGACTTCATTGATCTGGTGGCCGGGCAGATAGCCGCAGGCATTGCCAATGCTCGCGCCTATGAAGAAGAGCGCCAGCGTTCTGAGGCGCTGGCTGCCATTGATAAAGCCAAAACCATTTTCTTCAGCAACGTAAGCCATGAGTTTCGCACGCCCCTTACGCTGATGCTGGGGCCTACGGAAGATGCCTTGTCTGCCCCGGAAAAGGTGTTGCGCGGCAAAGATCTGGAAACCGTCCACCGCAATGAATTGCGCCTGCTTAAGCTCGTCAATACGCTGCTTGATTTCTCCAAGCTGGAAGCGGGACGCGTTTCCGCCAATTATCGTGCCACCAACCTGAGCCAGTACACCATTGAGCTTGCCAGCGTCTTTGGATCAGCCATGGACAAGGCCGGGCTTTCTTATCAAATTGATTGCAAACCGCTGCCGGAGCCGGTGTATGTGGACC
>DASRCD010000070.1:0-2488 GCA_035653315.1 Candidatus Angelobacter sp. | reverse complement strand
CCCAAGCCCAAGACTCCATTGATTGTGCCGAGCAAGGTTGATCCGAGTATGTAAATGCCAAACCCCGACAGTTGAGCTGCACCCAATGCGCCGAAGCCGGTGAGTTCCCCCTTAAAGGTCCTACCAAACTTATTTGCCTCTTGCTCAGCTTTAGCCTCTAACTCACGCCGCTGTTCCGGTGTTAGAGTGGCAACCAAGTTGTTCCATATCTTTGACAGAATTTTACCTTCAAGTTGTTCGATCGGAGCAGTAGTGTCATAGTCCAGACCAAGTTTGGATCCAACATTAGCAACAATTTCTCTATACTGAATCCCAGCACCACGAAACAGATTGATGAGTGAGTGGCCGCCGACAGCGCTAATCTTTTTCATTATTTCGACGCGGTGAGTGTCTAGCCAAGTATGCTGCTCGATCTCAGTCATTTGTGACAGCAACCGTCCAGGATCGACATTACCATTCTTGGCTTGGTACGTGATGAAAGGGTCCCAGTTCAAATAGCCAGCTATCTGTTGCAGAGCTTCAACCGGCAGCTTAGGAATGATCTGTTCCAATAATATGCTCCTGGAATTTATTTCTGCTAAATACTAAGTACTAACTACTACTCTCTTTTAGACTTACGCTCTTCTCTGTAATCAGCCTCTTCACCCGATCCACAAATTGCGTGGCAGGCACGGTGCCTTCAGGTTGTTGCTGTCCTCGGACGCGCACATTCACCGTTCCGGCTTCAGCTTCTTTTTCACCCACCACAAGAATGAATGGCACTTTTTGCAGCGCGTGCTCGCGCACCTTGGCATTCATCTTTTCATTGCGATCATCCACGTGCACGCGCACGCCGGCATCTTTTAATTGCTGCGCCACTTTGTTGGCGTATTCCACATACTTTTCACTGATGGGGACCACCGCCACCTGCACCGGTGAGAGCCATACCGGAAAAGCCCCGGCGTAATGCTCAATCAGCACGCCAAAGAAACGCTCTACTGATCCGAACAGCGCGCGATGCACCATGAGCGGCTGCTTGCGCGTGCCGTCTTCCGCCACGTATTCCAGCTTGAAGCGCTCCGGCAGGTTGAAGTCAAACTGCACCGTGGAAAGCTGCCACAGGCGGCCAATCGCATCCACCAGCTTCACGTCAATTTTCGGCCCATAAAACGCTGCTTCACCGGGAATGGTTTTGTAAGGAATATTGAGTTTCTTCAGCACCTTTTCCAGCGAGTTGTTGGCCAGGTTCCAGTTCTCCTCGCTGCCCACAAAACTCTTTTTGTCATTCGGGTCCCACGTGCTGAGCTCCACCTGATATTCATTGAAGCCAAAAGTCTTGAGCACGGCCAGGGCAAACTCAATGCAGCCTTCAACCTCGCCTTCAATCTGTTCCGGCGTGCAGAAAATATGGGCATCGTCTTGCGTGAAGCCGCGCACGCGCAACAGGCCATGCATCACGCCCGACCGCTCATAGCGATACACCGTGCCCAGCTCGCCATAGCGCTGCGGCAGGTCGCGATAGGACTTCATGGAATCCGCATAGATCAGGATGTGCCCCGGGCAGTTCATGGGCTTCATGCGATATTCCGCATCATCCAGTTCCATGGGCGTAAACATGTTTTGCGCGTAGTAGCCCTCATGGCCGCTGGTCTTCCATAAATTCACGCGAAACACATGCGGCGTATAGACCAGGGAATAGCCGCGCTTGAGATACTCATCGCGCATCCAGTCTTCCATCTCTTTGCGGATCAGCCCGCCCTTGGGATGCCAGAAGATCAGTCCCGGCCCGGCAAGCTCCTGAATGCTGAAAAGATCAAGCTGCTGCCCCAGCACGCGATGGTCGCGCTTCTTGGCTTCTTCAATCGCATGCAGGTGCTGCTCCAGGTCTTTCTTATTGAAAAATGACGTCCCATAGATGCGCTGGAGCTGCGGGTTTTTCTCGTCGCCCAGCCAGTACGCGCCCGCGATGTTGGTGAGCTTGAATGCCTTGATGCGTCCGGTGGAAGGCACATGCGGGCCGCGGCAGAAATCAATGAACTTGCCATTGCGATACGTGGAGATGGGCTCACCCGCCTTGGTGAACTGCTCAATGAAGTGGACCTTCATGAAGTCGCCTTCTTGCTTAAAGCGGTTCAGCCCTTCTTCGCGCGGAATGAACTCGCGCTCAAACTTCTCGTCGCGGTTCACCACCTCCTGCATTTTCTTCTCAATCTTTTCCAGGTCTTCCGGCGTAAATGGCGTGGGACGGTAAAAATCGTAAAAGAAGCCGCTCTCGGTGGCCGGACCATGGCCCAGCTTGGTCTCAGGAAACAGCTCAAGCACCGCCGTGGCCAGCACGTGCGCAGAAGAATGCCGGTACACTTCCAGCGCCTCGGGATCGCGGTCCGTCATCAGTCGCAATTCAACGTCCTGCTCCAGCGGCTTGCTCAGGTCGGCAAACTGCCAGCCATCTTTGGATTGGTGCGCGTGCATGCTGGCCGGAGTCTTTGCCTCGCCTGCCTGCTCCTGC
>DASRCD010000069.1:0-3893 GCA_035653315.1 Candidatus Angelobacter sp. | reverse complement strand
ACCCCTCGCTCTTCAAGTATTCAGTCCAGTCTGTGCCGCCAATCCATATCATCGTAAAAAACGGGCGCGTGGACTTGGAAGGCGCCGTTGATAACGATTCAGATAAAAACATGGCGTATATTAAAGCGAATGGAGTCCCGGGAATTTTTCAGGTAAAGAATGATCTGCAGGTAGTGAACGATTCCAGCAAAAAATAGACTTGCTTACGTACAGCAGAAGACCTCCACGCGGATGGAGGTCTTTTTATTTGCATAGGCAGTTTCAGGCGAACTACAAACCCAGATAAGCCGCACGCACAATTTCATTGTTCAAAAGGTTTTTGGCGGCATCTTCAAGAACCACAGCGCCGTTCTGCACCACATAGCCACGATCAGAGATACTGAGGCTGCTCACGACGTTCTGCTCTACGATCAGCATGGTAATGCCGGTGCGCCGGACTTCCTGGATTTTTTCAAAGACCTCTTCCACGATTTTTGGGGCCAGCCCAAGGGATGGCTCATCCAGTAAAAGCAGTTTGGGTTGGGCCATCAGTCCGCGCGCAATGGCGACCATCTGTTGTTCGCCGCCGGAGAGAGTGCCGGCCAACTGGTCCATGCGCTCTGCCAGCCTTGGAAACATGGCCAATTGCTCTTCCATCAACTGTTTTGCCCTGGGCCGCGCACGCGATGTATAAGCCCCAAGGGAAAGATTTTCTCTGACGGTCATAAAAGGAAACACCTGGCGGCCTTCCGGAACATGGCTTACGCCACGAGCCACCATTTCATGCGCAGGAACACGCGAAACATCCTCGCCGGCAAAGCGGAGCGTGCCGCTGGCCGGTGGCTTGAGTCCGGAAATCACGCGAAGGGTGGTGGTCTTCCCTGCACCATTTGCACCGATGAGTGTGACGATCTCACCTGCATTGACCTTAAGTGACACGCCAAACAATGCCTGAAGGTCGCCATAGTAGGCGGTCACATTTCCCACTTCGAGCAGAGGCGCATCTGCTCCCTGATTCGTAGATCTGAGGTTTCCGGAACTAACGTTCGCGGAATTAGAGGAGGCTGTCATGAAGTCACTTCCTTGTATTTAGGGCCCAGGTAGGCTTCAATGACCGCCGGCATCTTTACTACTTCCGCAGGTTTGCCTTCAGCGATTTTCGCGCCATAATCCAGAACAATCACGCGGTCGGCAATCTTCATTACCACCTGCATTACATGCTCCACACCACCGACAACGCTGATGCCCCACTCCGGCAGACGCTTGAGCAGATTGGCTAATGCGAGCGCTTCGCCGGTAGTCAGGCCGGAAACTACTTCGTCCAGCAGAATGAGCTTGGGCTTTGTGGCAAGGGCGCGGGCGATTTCAAGACGCTTGAGCGCGGCCAACGGCAAGCCCTTGGCAGAGAATTTGCTTAGGTGTGACATCTGGAGGAAGTCGAGAATCTTTCCAGCTTCTTCTTCGGCCATGCGCAAGCTGCCGGTATGCATAAATGCGCCAAGCATTACATTCTGCAAAACCGTAAGGCTCGGCAGAGGTTTAACGATCTGGAATGTCCGTCCGATGCCCAGGCGGGCGGCGCGATCAGGCGACATTTTGGAAATATCTTTACCCTGAAAGCGAATGACACCTTCATTGGGATGAAGGAATCCGCTGATTAAATTGAAGACGGTGGTTTTGCCTGCGCCGTTGGGGCCGATGATGAAAAGAATCTCGCCCTCGTTCATCGCCAGTGAAACGCCTTTCACGGCCCTAAGGCCGCCAAAGCGTTTGGTGACGTTCTCCATTTCCAGAATCGGCGTCATTGGGCAGCTCCGCCTAACGCCGGTTGCGGCTTGGCATCCTTGGATGGCTTGATCCGTTTACGGAACAGGTGTTGCAATCCGCCAACAATGCCCTCAGGCATGAACAGCACCACCACAACGATCAATATGCCGTAGATCAGAAGGTGGCTTTCCTGAAAAACATTCTTGAAAGCTTCAGAAGCGCTCAGCAGCAGCACCGCGCCAACAATTGGGCCAAGCAATGTTCCTGCGCCGCCAAGCATGGTGATGATGGCGATCTGGATTGAGATGTCGATGGTGAGAATGCTGTCAGGCACGATGAACTGGAACGCGCTGCCGTAAAGAGCGCCAGCCAGGGCGGTGAGGAATGCGCTGATCAGCAATGAATACAATTTGCATCGGGCCGTGTTGATTCCGACAGCGGCGGCTGTGTCTTCATCTTCACGTATGGCCATCAGGTAATAGCCGAAACGCGAGCGGGAAGCCCAATAGTTCGTGATGAACGAGAGCACGGCAAGCGCCACGGCGGCCAGATAGAACGAGCGCCAGAACGTCCTGCCAACAAAGAGCCCGGGCATGGTCAGGCCAATGGCCCCGCCGGTTATGTTCAGGTTGGTAGCAGCCAGTCGCAGCACTTCAGCAAAGGCGATGGTGGCTAGCGCAAAGTAAGGACCGCGAAGGCGGAAGGAAATCGCACCGATCACAGCGGCGACAGCGGTGGAGACAATGGCGGCAAGCAAAGCAGCCCCCCAGACGGGGACTCCAAGTCCAGCAAAGATAGCAAGCCCATAAGCGCCCACGCCAAAGAAAGCAACGTGGCCGAGCGAAAGCTGTCCGGCGTAGCCGCCAACCAGGTTCCAGGCCAGCCCAAGCGCGGCAAACAGCGTAATACGGAAGAGCACCTGAAGCTGATAGTTATTGTGAATGAACCACGGCACGCGTGCCCACACCAGCAGGACGATGAGTGCTACCAAGAATTTCCAACTAATCTTGAAGCCGATCATGCGCGCTGCCTCCCAAAGATTCCGGCGGGCTTGAATGAGAGCACCAGGAGAAACAGAACAAAGTCGATGATCAGGGCCCACTGGTTGCCTAGATAAAGGCTGGTCAGGCTTTCAGAAAATCCCAGCACCAGTCCGCCGAAGGCAGCTCCTTCAATGGAGCCCATGCCTCCCAGCACGACCATCACAAAAGCTTTGGTCGTATAGTCCTCTCCCACACCGGGAAAAAGATAAAGGCGTGGAAGAAGGAGGCCGCCAGCGATGCCTGCAAGGGCAGTCCCCAAAGCAAAGCTGATGCCCTGAACGCGAACAAGATTGATACCCATGAGCGGCGCAATTTCAGGATTCTGAGAAATTGCCCGCAAGGCCTGACCGGTACGGCTCCGCACGACGAACGCACGCAGTCCGACGACAAACGCAATAGCAATGGCAAAAGAAAGAACTTCAGCGGCGTTCGCGCCGAATGGCCCGAGGTGCACGCTGCGATTGATCAGGTCAATGTTTGTCTGCCGGTAGTCGGCCTTGAAGATGAGCTGCGCAGCGTCAGTAAGAATCAGACCGATTCCCATGGTCATAAGAATCTGCATGAAGTGTGAGCGATCACGAATGGGCCGAATCAGCGCCAGATATACGAGGTAACCGAAAATAAGAAGGACAATGCCGGCAGGAAGAAACCCGATGTATGGATTGAGTTTGAAATAATCAAAGAGAACATAGGTGGCATACATGCCGACCATAAGAAATGCGCCGTGGGCAAAGTTGACGATGCGCATAACACCAAAAATCAATGCCAGCCCCATTCCGATCACGGCATAGAGCGCCCCGGTCAACAGACCATCAGCACAGGCTTGTAAGAAGCGAACCAAATGTCTTGGAACCTCATTGTTTCGGGGCTGAAGCTTTTGTTCCCATCTTCCGCAAAGAATGCGGAAAGGATGGGGCACCCGAAGGAGAGACGTAACATGCTACGTCTCTACGTAAAAAGTTCTATCGCTTAGACCACACCGGCGCGGGAATAATCGGCTTGGTTTCCGCAGCGTCGGGCGGGAAAACCACGCGATATTGTCCCTTTTGGACTTGCGTGATCAGCACGGGATGCTGGTTTTGTCCGTTCTCAAATTTAATAGGC
>DASRCD010000068.1:0-4336 GCA_035653315.1 Candidatus Angelobacter sp. | reverse complement strand
GACGCCGGTTCCAGTGATGCGACTGCAATACTTTGAGGATGATTTCGCGCTCCAACCGGCGCACCGCCTGGTTAGTGATCTTCTTCAATGGCACCGGGCCTTCCTGCGGAATATCAAAGTCGAAGGTGTTTGGAACCGGCTCTGACAGGTCACTGCTGATGCAGCTTTCCGTTCCCAGAATCACGTAACGCTTAATCATGTTTTCCAACTGGCGGATGTTGCCAGGCCAGTGGTATGCCATCAGGAGCCGCAAGAGCGAAGAAGAGAGCGCAGGAGTTTTGCGGTTATACATCATGTTGAAATGGTCGCGGAAATATTCGACCAATTCAGGGATGTCCGCACTGCGTTCACGCAAAGATGGCAGAGTTATGTTGACGACGTTCACGCGATAGAAAAGGTCCTCGCGGAAATTACCGGCTGCGATTTCCTGTTTCAAATCGCGATTTGTGGCGCAGATCACGCGCGCTTCCGATATCGTATCTTCCTGCGCGCCGATGCGGCAGAATTTGCCATCCTGTAAAACCTGCAAGAGCTTGGATTGCAAGCCCATGCTTAATTCACCGATCTCATCCAGAAACAGCGTGCCGCGATCAGCAAGAGCAATAAGGCCAGGCTTGGAGGTATAGGCTCCGGTAAATGCGCCTTTCTCATAACCAAACAGTTCGCTTTCCAGCAATGCATCTGGAATTGCCGGGCAGTTCACCTTCACATAAGGGCCTTTGGAGAGGGCCGATGCGTGATGAATTAGTTTGGCAATGATCTCTTTACCTGTACCGCTGGGGCCTTGAATCAGGACAGGCACATCCGCCGAGGCGATCATCGCTAGATCACGCTGGACCTTTTTCATGGCTTCAGAAGTGCCGAAAATCACCGAATCTAGCGGCAACACAAAATTTTGTTCAACCATTTGTCTCATCAGGGCTCCGTCACGCCTCAAAAAGGACTTTTTGCTTGGGTCACTGCCCTTAAGTGCATGTAGAACGCCAAAGTTGGAGGCGCAGAAGTGAGGCCAAAAGTAATCAAAGCCCGAGTACGGAAATCCCTAAGTAGCAGAAAACAAAAGGCACAATATGGATAAATAGAATAATGGATGTACTACATCCGTAGCAGAATGACACATGAATCCGGCAGGAAATGGGAAAACATTTTCACACAGAGAACATGGGTTTCCCACGCTGAGGGCGTAATACGAAAGCAACTATCGCCAGCGGTCAACCACATTCCACCAGATGACTTTGAGCCATTCCTGAAAAGTGGTTTTTGCCCATTCGCGATGACGCCACCACTGTGCGCCAAAGATTCTGGTGTCCTGTGCGGCGGCGGCGGACCATTCATATTGCGGCAGCTTTTTAGCGAAGATGGAGAGGGCACGGGCTGTATGCCAGTCGCTTGTTACCAGCAATACCTTATGGGGATGCAGCGGCTCCAGGCATTTAGCCACATACTGAGTTTCAGTCAACGTTGAGTCTTCTTCAAAAGGACAAACACTGACCTGCTGAGACATGTTCCCGGCATCTTGCTTGAGGAAGGCTTCAGCGTATTCAGCAGGGGTATGGCCGAAATAATTCGAGTCCGAAGAAGCATCAAGAAAAAGATGTTTGCCGTATCCGGCACGGAGCAGTTCCATGCCACGGCGGTAACGCTGGTCCTGGCTATCGCCGGCAAGCACTACAATCACATCGGATTGCTGTGGATGATCGCTAATCAATAAGCGTCCGGCAAACAACGCCAGAGCAATAAAAATGATTGCAAGACAAGCTAAAAGCCTGACTTTTGTCGATTTCAAATGATGCTCCCCAAAACTTGGATCATGGTGTGGGCATTACCACGGCGCACACAATAGAAATAAGGTATAGAAGCCATTTCTTCTTAGTTACAGGACGTCCGCAAACGTTTCAGAAAAGTATGCAAATGCTTTCATTCCTGTGGAAACACTGCAGCAGAATCGGGATATAGAATATACGGTTAGGTTTAAAACTATAAGAATTGAAAGGCTTTGCTGGTTTAAAGGAGAACTTTGCTGTACGCCCTGTTTGGCAGCCAAAATGCCATATCAAGGGCATCATGAACACTATGGAATACATTCAGACATCGCAATCAAGCGCTTTGACCACAAAGCTTAACGAGCGTACCGCCCGGATTGGCGTAATTGGACTAGGCTATGTTGGCCTTCCACTGGTACTGCTTTTCAGCGAACAGGATTTCCGCATAACCGGTTTTGATATCGACAAGAAAAAGGTCGATACGCTGACGCAAGGTGGATCTTATATTGTGCGCATCCCGGAAACGGAGATTCAGGGAGCACAGCGCAAGGGCTTTACAGCGACTTCCGATTATTCGCAGATTTCCGACATGGATGCGATCATCATCTGCGTTCCCACACCGCTGAATGACCATCACGAGCCGGATTTGAGCTTTATTGCCGCGACGGCCGAATCCATTGCGCCTTACTTGCGGCCGGGGCAGTTGGTCATCCTGGAAAGCACCACATATCCGGGAACCACGGAAGAATTACTGATCCCGATTCTGGAAAAGAATCCCGCCGGCCTGAAAGCTGCACGAGGAAATGAAGACGCCAAAAATACTTTTTTTGTTGCGTTCTCGCCCGAGCGCGAAGATCCCGGCAATGACACGGTTGCACGCTGCGATATTCCCAAGGTGGTGGGCGGCTTGAATCCGCAAGCCACAGAGCTGGGACGGCAGCTTTACGGCACTATTTTTCATCGTACCGTCCCGGTATCAACTCCGGCGGCGGCTGAGATGACCAAGCTGCTGGAAAACATCTATCGTTGCGTGAACATTGCGCTGGTCAATGAACTCAAGCTGCTGAGCCTGCGCATGGCCATCGATATCTGGGAAGTAATCAACGCTGCTTCCACTAAGCCATTTGGATTCCAGCCGTTTTATCCGGGACCGGGTCTTGGCGGGCACTGCATTCCCATTGATCCTTTTTATCTTTCCTGGAAAGCCAAGGAATATGACTTCCACACACGGTTTATTGAGCTGGCCGGGGAAGTCAATCTCAATATGCCATATCACGTTGTGGCCTCAACAGCGGCAGCGTTGAACCAGCAGCGCAAGAGCCTGAACGGATCGAAGGTCCTGATTCTGGGCGTGGCATACAAAAAAGATATTGACGATCTGCGCGAATCGCCCGCGTTGACGATCATAGAGCTGCTGCAGAAAGAAGGAGCGCAGGTCAGCTACAACGATCCATTCTTTGAGTATGTGGGCCGCGGACGTAAATACAATCTGGAAATGAAGAACACCCCGCTCGAAAATCTCAAGCAATATGACTGCGTGATCATTGTTACGGACCATTCATCCTATGATTATGCAAAGCTTGTGGAAGAGGCGAACCTGGTGATCGACACGCGCAATGCAACAAAAGGCATGCAAAATGCCAAGATTGTGCGGTGTTAAAACTTCCGGGAATCGGGCTTTCGCTTCTCAAAGGCTGGTGACTTCACCGGCCTTTTTTTGTGGGCTGTGCTCACGGCTGGAGAAGAAATATATAGCCATAATGCGACGGGACCTTCACGACCTGCGCGGCTTGTGAAGTTACATTCATTGTGAGCGGTACGCTGCGAACATCGTCATCCAGCATTTCCTTCCAGGTCCCAGTCTTTGGGAACGGAAGCTGGATCTGCGCTTCAGCATCGCCAAAGTTCAACACGACCATGGCAAACTCTTCTGCTCCGGCGGAAGACGCGGCGGTATGCCGGTGGTAGGCGATGATCTGATTGCCCTGGAGCGATTGCTGAAAGTAATAGAAGGAATCCCGGCTGCGCAAAGCACGGCTGGCGCGCCGCAACGTCCCCAGCCGCCGATACAACCGAACCAGAGCAAGACCGTATTCATCGTAAAAATATTCCCAATGCGTATCGCGCCTGAGGTTGATGCGTCCAGGTCCAGCGCCGGCAAGGTCCCAATTTTCCGCGAACTCTTCACCCTGCCACAGCATGGGAATGCCTTGCAGGGTGTACAAAGCAATCGCCAAGGGCTGCAGCAGATAATACTTGCTGCGGTCGCCAAAAGGCAGAGGCCCATCGCCGGTAAGGCCGGCTGAGACAATCAAATCACTATGATCATGCGAATTTAAATATTGAAACGGCGCTACGGGCATATCCACCGGCTGGCCCAAGGGGTTTATTACGGTTTTCACGGCAGGATAGCCCATGAAGTTGGGATCAAGCTGATGCGCAAGCGAGTCTGTGACCTGTGCTCCGCTCAGAATTACTTCCGCCTGGTTGAGCAGACCGTCTTGCCACGCAGAGTTTGTATATGTATTCGTTAGAACAACGCGGGCTTTATCCAGCGCTTCCGCGCATTGGAT
>DASRCD010000067.1:0-2539 GCA_035653315.1 Candidatus Angelobacter sp. | reverse complement strand
CACGCCTGAATTTGCCTATTGCTTTTTCGGCGGCATCAAAATCGGCGCGGTCCCCATTCCCGTTAACACCTTGCTTAAGCCACATGAATATGAATACATTCTTAATGATTGCCGCGCGCGGGTTTTGATAGTAAGTGAGGCCCTGCTCCCGCAGATACAGGCAATCGCTCAGGACAAGCTGCGTTACTTAAAGTCGATTGTGGTCTTTGGCCAGCCACAGGCAGGCATTCCTTCCCTGCAACAGTTGCTCCATGAAAGCTCTGCGGAACTTGAAGCTGAGCTCACCACCAAAGACGATGCTGCTTTCTGGCTTTATTCTTCCGGCAGCACTGGCTTTCCTAAAGGCTGCGTACACCTGCATCATGACATGGTGGTGTGCGCTGAGCTTTATGCAAAAAATATTCTCAAGATCACCGAACATGACCGCTTTTTCAGCGTGGCCAAACTCTTCTTTGCATATGGCCTGGGAAATGGGCTTTATTTCGCTCTTTCCGTTGGCGCAACCAGTATCTTATGGCCAGGCTCTCCTTCACCGCCGAACATCTATTCCGTGATTGAAAAACATAAGCCGACGCTTTTCTTCTCCGTGCCTTCAAACTATTCGTCGCTGCTTTCTTACCATCGTGAGGGCGGAGCGGATTTTGATCTTTCCTCGGTGCGTTACGGTGTTTCTGCCGGTGAAGCCTTACCGGCGCCGATTTTCCACCGTTTCAAAGAGCGCTTCGGCGTAGAGATTCTTGACGCCATTGGCTCAACCGAAGCCCTGCACATGTTCATCGCCAACAGGCCCGGAAGAGTACGCCCCGGCTCCAGCGGCGAGATCATGCCCGGATACGAAGCCCGCATTGTTGACGAAAATGGCAATGACGTTCCTGATGGCGAGATCGGCAGCCTGCTCATCAAGGGCGACTCCGTCTGCTCCTGCTACTGGAACCAGCATGAGAAGACCAAAGAAACCATCCAGGGCCATTGGATCCGCACCGGAGACAAATACTATCGCGATGACGATGGCTATTACTGGTACGTGGGCCGCAATGATGACATGCTGAAAGTCAAAGGCATGTGGGTAAGCCCGGTTGAGATTGAAAGCGCTCTGCTGGAGCATCCTTCGGTCCAGGAAGCAGCAGCAATTGGGCAGGAGGATGGCAATCAACTGGTAAAGCCCGCCGCCTATCTGGTGCTCAAGGAAGGCACAAATAATACCCCGCAAATGATTGAAGGAATTCGCCAGCACATGCTGGCCAAACTTGCCGCATATAAATGCCCGCAGACATTTGCCATAGTCAAGGAACTGCCTAAAACTGCTACCGGCAAGATTCAACGGTACAAACTCAGGCAAGCCGGTTCCACAATCCCACCGCTTAATTCAAAATAAATCCGTGACTTTCAGGAACCTTTCCAGTCCCACCGGCGTATATGAATTGCAAGGAGGTGTGTATGAAAAAACTCCTTCCTCTCCTGCTTGCGCTGCCTGTCGTACTGGCCTGGGCGCAAAACAAACATGAACGACGCTACGAGCTTAGGCCCGATCCCAACTGGCCGCTGGCCATTGACCTGAATTCCGGCGATTACCAGATTATTCCCAGCGCTTCTGACAGTATTGCCGTGGTTTATCAAGAAGATAATCCGCAAGAGCCGCGCAAGGTACAGGTTCAAATTGGCTCCGGTCATGGGCAGAATTACCTCAAAGTTGCCGGTCCTAAATCTAATTTTCATGCCGTAATTGAAGTGCCGCACAAGACTGATTTATATGTCCGCATGAGTACTGGTGACCTGCATGTAGGAAATGTTGAAGGTAATAAGGATATTGAGCTTCGCGCCGGCAACCTGGAACTGAATGCATTGCGTCCGCAGGATTACGCGCAAGCAGATTTTTCCGTACGCATGGGCGATGTGAATGCCCCAATGCTAAAAACTGAACGCGGCGGGATTGGAAAGTCGCTCAAGACCAGCGGCCCGGGAAAATATCACCTGCATGCTCATGTTGGAATTGGTGATTTAACGCTGAATAACCAAGCGGACTGATTGTGCTCTGGTCAGAGAGCTCTTAAACGGCGGCCATCATACGCCGCACGCCTTCAGCAAATTCTGCTACTGGTGTAATCAGGCTGACCACCAAATACCCATCGCTGGGCAAATCATAAAAATGTCCTGGATGCACGTAAACATCATGTTTTTCCAGCAGTTCAATGGCTAAATCTTCATCCGGACGCGTAGCGGGAACACGCACAATTGCGTACCAGCCTCCTTCCACTTCCAGCCGCGATAAGTGGCTGTAAGCAGCTAGCTGAGAATCCAGAACAGCCAGATTTTCCCGCACACGTGCCATGAGTTGCCGCTGAAAGCTGGATCTTTGCTGCAAAAAAATTGGCGCAGCCAATTGAATAGGAGCATTCATGGAAAGATACGTGTCGGCAATCATTTCCATCCGGTTTAGCGCTTGGCTTTTCAAATCCTCTGGTCCGCTTATAGCCAGCCAGGAGAATTTCATTTGCGGCAACCCTGAAATCTTGGAAATGCCGCTCATAGTAAAAGTGAG
>DASRCD010000066.1:0-8593 GCA_035653315.1 Candidatus Angelobacter sp. | reverse complement strand
GATGAGTTTTCCTACAATGTTATACGCGACTCCGTACCTGTTCACGATCTGCAGGCCACAATTCTCCATTGCCTAGGTATAGATCACACTAGATTAACTTACAGCTTCCAGGGGCGCCGGTTCCGGCTCACGGATATTTCGGGTGAGGTCGTGGAAAAAATCTTAGCTTAACTGAATGAAGATAAACCAATAACTAGAGCATGTCCACACTATCATAGCACCTCCATTATGAAGGCAAAGTAAATGTAGCCTAGAAACATAACATCGCGTTTCTCAAAACGGGAAAATGCGATGGAAGCCTTTAAATTGTCCAAACAGGCGCTCTATTTGGTTTCGTTTTTGTTGTAGAGTTCGCGATCATCCTCCCAGGTTGGCGGCGATTGGACTTGAGTGGATCATCAGAATCATGTTCATTTCCAAAACCAGCAGCCGGGTTCATCGCTTTCGTAAGCACAATTATCCCCCTAGGTGCAGCCGAATTGGCATCATCAGCGGTTTGGCAAATCTCAACCGTTTTCGCCACTGTTTTGTGCTTGCCGTGCTTGCGATTTACACGAACAAAAAATATACAAAGCCCAAGGGCGATAAAGCTTCCCATTATGTAAACCCCAAGCGCGGCCATGTCGATACGTTTTCCCGACGGAGTTGGAGAAGTGTCTCGGAGGTCAGCGACATGGGTGATTGCCGCGTTTGTCGCTGCTGCAATGGTCGAAGGCGCGCTACGAGCCATATTTTGTATCGGCGGCAGCACACCTCTGCCGGAAAGCACAAAAGCTGGCATTTGGTCCGCTTTGAGCTGGCTTATTACCTGCACTTGGACGCCACCACGGTCGATAATGCGATGAAATCCATTTTTACCGCGGTGAAATCCATCCGGTTCCAGCGCTGTGAGTTTTATGGATTGTGGGAAGATCACGCTAAATTGGCCGGTCGGATAACTGAGCCTTGGGTGAAAGACAATTGATTCGCTCGAAGCCACACGGTATTGGATGGCATAGCGCGTCATCCCAGGGAGAAGAGGAAAGCCAATGGCGTAGCCATTTGGTTGTTTCTTATCAGGAATAGGAGTAACTGCAACAGCGGTACCCCGAGGTCCAGCGGCAATCGCCGAAACAATCTCAGCTTTTGGCGGCAGGTAAATTTTCAGATTGCCTGAACCCGCCTGGGTACGCGGAGGGGCTGATTCATTGAGGATGGCATGCATCTCAGTCACCGCATATCCTTCCTCCACAGATTCCACTTTCATAATGCTGGCGTATCCGCTCAGCCCGGAAACTTTTGAGACGGCATCATAGACCTTGATTTGCGGAGCCATTCCGCTGCTCCATGGGAAATCATAATTCACATTGTCATGTACAACCCGGATCACATACCGCGCGCGCGGCAAACGCACCGGAAGGGTGAAGGAACCTGTGTCATCCGTTAAAGTTTCTGATTCTTTTTCCAAGCCGTGGGCCGGAAGCAGCAGTACTACCTGATCTCCCACAGAAGGTCGCCCGGTAGTTTCATTGTGGACAGACGCTGTGATCGAGTCCGCCCATCCCGGCGTGCCATAAGTAAGAATGAACAGCACACTGATCCGGACTGCATTACGTAAAATAAGACAGGCATTCATTGGAGAACCTCATTTTTAACTTCTTGCAGCCCGTTCGGTGTTTTGCTATTTCCTGAAAATTCGAACAGCAGGCCGGTTTCCACTTCAATGGCGGTTCCATTCTCGATGTAAGGCTTGAATACCCATTGTTCCAGAGCAGCCTGAATGCTTGCCGCCTGATCCGGTACAGCATTGATTACGTGGATGTGTTTTACTTTTCCTTGCTCGTCAATGATGATCCTCACCGGCACCTTGGTAAATCTTGGACCCACTTGCACTGGATCTACTTTGTGAATCACATTTGTGCCGGTGGCATAATCCTTTACGCAGCGAGGAACTTGTCCATTGGCAGGGGCAGGATTGGAGATGAGCGGCAGAGACATCTTGTCTATGCTCTGGAACAATTTTTCCAGCACCCCGGGGTCGCGGCTGGTAGCCTCAAAACTAATAACGTGGCAGCGAACGTCAGTGGCGAAGATGGCGTGGTACAGGCCTGCTCCGCTGTAATCCAGACGAGAGAACTCGCGACCTGCCAGCTTAACCGGCCTGGGAGGAGCCTCAATACTGAGTGTGGATAAAATCGCCTGTTTTTGATTGCGCTGCAGCAACTCCAGGGAATTGTTTTCAGAAGTAAAAAAAGTATCTTGTCCGTCAAGGTGCAAAGCGGCGATCCGCGCCCAGCGTACTTACGTCTGCCGAAATCAAAGCATTACTGAGTGGTTTAGCCCTTCGAGAGCGCACATTAGTGCTCCTGGCGGCCTCTACTGGATTACGTCAGAGCGAACTATTTGGAGTGAAGTTGGGCCACATCGATTTCGACCAATCATCCTGATTTTCGGTTCCAGGAGTACAGTGTAATAAACGCCATCAAAAGCGCAAAAGCAGTAGCTAATGCAAAATTCCCTTCCTCTCTTTATAAAGCAATCCAGTTGGAAGCCCGGCAACAAGCCGCTTTCTGACCTCCACGTCGAAATGGTCGCCTGAAAATGGCCTTCTTTGAAGTGCCGTTCCCCCAGATGCCGTCAAACAGGAGTTATGTTTCTTTTTGTTGAACTTTCTAGCTCTTTGAGGGCCGGCAGCTACAAATTCATAAAGGATGAAGACGAGGCTTCACACCCGTTCGCCTAACCGTATTGACGCCTAGCATTTTGCGACCAACCATCAGTCCCGCTCACTGGGCACAAGCCAGTAGGTTGACCAGGATTAGGAACCGTGCTTTTGCAATTCCCACAATTAAAGTTCCAAGCGATTGTAAGGGGTAAAATGGAACTCATGATTTTGGTCCACTGTACCCGTTAGCTCATTACAACCTTTGTACCGTTTTTGTACCGCCAACTCGGCATTCCTGCCTTTTTTGCCTATTTGGCAGATTGGAGAATCAATAACTTACATGTTTACAACACTGTTAAATCTTCCGATCCCGACTAGCTCCACCATTCTAATCTACTGAAAACAAACAGGTTATAGGTGGTTTGCGCGAAACGTACAATAATCGTACAGTGCCTCTGGCGAATGCCGCTCTGCAAGCCTGGTTTGGAGGCACATGCTCAGGGTCTACACACGTCATTACCCGCCTTGTAGCCAGACCGATAGCAACTATCGCCGGTGCCGGTGTCCCAAGTGGATAAACGGCACTCTGCCGACAGGGCAGTTCATCCGCATCTCAGCCCAAACCCGCAGCTGGGAAAGCGAGGAGCGCAAAGCCCGTCTGATGGAGTTCAGTCCGACCCGCTTCGACCTGCTGCTCCTGAATCAGACTGCCGAATCAGGGTTGAGAAGGCGGTTAAAGATTTTTTGGCCGACGAAGAAGCGCGAAAATTAGCCGCCACTTCGATTTGTCAAAGCAAGACCCTGCTTGAGAAACAACTGCTTCCATGGGCACGATCCGAGTCCCTGGAATTTCTCGATCAATTGACGACATCAAAACTTCGCGAGTTCAGGGCGTCATGGGGCAATGGCGGATTGACGACGCAACGAAAGCATCACCGGCTAAACGGATTTTTTGCATTCTGCATGGAAAACGATTGGCTCTTAAAAAATCCATCAAAAAGGATGAAAGCAGTAAAAGTGTCGCCCAAACCCACCGACTACTTCCTGCCTGATGAGTTTGCACGCATTGTGGATGCCACTTTTGCGTATGGTAATTGGAAGGGCGGGCGAGACTTTCAATTTCGCCAGCTTCGCCTTCGTGCCTTGGTGTTGCTATTGCGTTGGTCTGGATTGTCAATCCTCGACGCGGTCACCCTCGAACGCGGACGGCTTCACGGTGAACGTCTTCTCCTGTACCGCCATAAAACCAAAGTGGCGGTGTACGTACCGCTTCCGCCATCGCTGGTTCAACTTCTTGAAACGTTGCCTAACTCTAATCCTCGATACTTTTTTTGGAGCGGCAATGGAGACCCTCATACCGCAAAGAAAGGATGGCAACGATCGCTGAGAAGGCTCTTCAAAACTGTGGATTTAAAAACCGACGACGGCGAACCCAAACGCTGTCATCCCCATATGTTCCGCGACACATTTGCCATCGAATTGCTCTTGGCGGGAGTGCCTTTGGATCAAGTGTCATTACTGCTCGGACATCGCAGCATCAAGATCACGGAAAGACATTACTCCCCGTTTGTGAAAGCGAGACAGCAACAGCTTGAGGCTAGTGCGAAGCGAGCTTGGGGCAACCTGGAACGGTACAGGAACCGCGCTGACGGTGATGTGATGGAATGGGCTCCGGTTCTCAGCTAGCAGGCCTTAAACGGCGGTGTACGCGTAATACTACGGTCTCCGGAATACGAAGAGTGGTATACCTGCGTTTGAATCGGCTTTCTACGGTTCCCCAACGCATAACACCGGGTTCATTTTCAAACATCCTGCGAATCGTGTTCCTGCTCAACTTCCAAATGCTGGCGAGTTCGGCAACGGAATAGTGCTTTTCGACGCCAATTCTCTCATGGTTGGAATTTCCGTTCGGCTTTCTGCCAGGTTCGTTGATTGGGTGGGCTGGTTTCATTTTCTGTACCTCGCCCAGCTTTTTTAATCCTCTTCTGTTTTTCGCGCAAAAACCCGTCCAAAAGCAGGCGATTTGACCGAGATTGAGTTTGGCTTTAGCTTCACACCACTTGAGAGGAAACGGGAGGCATCCCATGTTTCGGTCATTGCAAGAAGTCGAATCCGGACTGAGAAGGTCCGGTTACATCGCTAGTCCGGTTATTCAGACTACGGTCTTTTTAGCCTCCAGGCTGCACAAACCCTTGCTACTGGAAGGGCCTGCCGGTAGCGGAAAGGCGCAACTCGCGTACGCAGTGGCGGAAGCCGGAAATACGACGGTAGAACGATTGCAATGTTACGAAGGCATCAACGAAGAAAAAGCCATTGGCAAGTTCGATGAAGCGCTCCAACGACTCTGTGTCGAATTAAAGGCCAAGACCGGTGATGTAGATTGGCAGCGAATGCGCACCGATCTCCATGGCGAAGAGTTTTTTAGCGCCGGCCCGCTGCTTTGCGCATTGCGATATGAAAAGCCTTGCGTGTTGCTGATCGACGAGATCGACAAAGTTGGCCAAGCTTCTTGCGTGCAATCAGGCTGTTCCCGAGTTCGCTATTTACATACTCCATAAGTCGATGACCCTTTCGTCTTGATCTATGATCTCACTATGAGGTGAGTCAAATTCCTACAAGTCTTCATCTCATATTTCATGCCCGACCCGGGCTGAACGCATTGATTTTATTGAATTGTTGCGCACTCCTCCCGGCCTTCTGAGATGAGTCAAATTCCTGCGGATTTTCATCTCATATCCTTCACGTCCAGCCGGGGTGCAGGCATCATTTTCATTGAGTCTCGGCGTACTCGCCCTTCTTATGAGGTGAGTTAAATTCCTGCAAGTTTTCATCTCATATCTCATGCGAGCCGGACTGCATGCATTGGTATTGAATGGCTGCGCGCTCCTCACGCCTTATGAGATGAGTCAAATTCCTGCAGATTTTCATCTCATATCCTTCACGCAAAGCCAGAGCGCAGGCATCATTTTCATTGACTCTCTCTGTACTCGCACCGGCTTATGAGATGAGTCAAATTCCTACAGATTTTCATCGCATATCCCGGCCGGAATTCTCCGCCGATTTCGCTCGCGAAAATCTTTTCTGCTGAAAATATAAGCCTCAGTTTGATTCAATAAATCGCTCCGTCTCTAGATTCTTCCAGCGCCGCTCCTAATAAGTCAGCTCACGCTGCCGCAGTTCTTGTCATGGTTTGCCGCACAAGGAATATCAATGCCGGGACAGGGCGGGAACGTCAGCAGCGCGTGGGTCAATAGCGTCGAGTCGAGCGTCACAAGCTTTGTCAGCAACATCGTCGTTGCCCGCTTAATTCCAGTCCTTGCCGCATTCTCGATTCTAAAAGCCGCGCTCGACGCGGCGGAGGGCCACAGCCCCCTGGGATCGATCATTGCTGGAATCTTTCTTCTGGGAGTGTCCGGCACCGTGCAGTTGATGCAGACATGGAACAGCGGCTCGGAGTTTGCGACTACAGACATGCTCACGTCGGCATGGAATTTCTTAGCGGGTACGATTCTCCCCCAGGCGGCAGGATTGGCGGTGGTCGGAGCGATCTTCAATTACGCGCGCCATCGGCCTTTCGTGCCGCTGATTGCGTCTGGGCTGGCTTTTCTGAGCGTGTCAGGGATATGGAAGTTAGTTCAAGCGATTGTTGGTTAAGTAGAAAGGAGATTGAAGTGAATTTTGCGAGCGGGCTGCTCCATCTGACGAACTGGTTAGGCAACGTAATTATGCCAACTATCGCCGGGCTATTCGCCGCCGCCGCAATCTTTCACTTGAGTAAAGGCCGCAATTATCAGCACCTCGCGTATGCGGCACTTGCGTCATTGATGTGCTCTGGATTGTTGCGCGTTCTTGAGTCATTCAGCAATCAGACTGCATGGAGTGACCCAGACCGATATTGGATGTCAGTGCTGGCGCTCGTGAACTGGGTGGGTAATGTCTTGCTGCCGCTTTACGGAGCGCTACAGGTGGTGCTCGCTGTTGTTCATTACGCCGGTTTGCTCGAGCGGATGACGGTAGGAGAAGCCTGGGTACGAAATCTGGTGACAGCTATGTGCTCGTTCGCGTTGTCAGGTCTTTTGCGGCTTGGCGAATTTTGGATTCAACATGGCACGGCGGGCGTGCCGTAAGGAGCAGATGAAATGGCACTACAAGTAACGCCGGTGAACCGGAACCTACAGACACGGGTGACATTCATGTTTTTGGAATTCGAGGATTTGTTCATCGTCATGGGAGCTGCCGCGGTGATGAACGTGGTCGGCCATTTTGTTGGCGGACACATCGCCGGAATGCCCACAAACCTGGTTTTGCAATACGGGGTGCCGCCACAGCCAATTACCGCGACCCGCTCTAGTACACGGGTACTCTCGGTGTTCCAGTATGGCGCAACCATCAGCGGCGTTTCGCCACATGGCCGCTCCGGCGTACTCAGGGCGCGTAACTCCAAACGTCCTCGGTGAAATTTCCACACCAGCGGAGGATGTGGGCATATGCTCCCACTGATGGCCGCCCGGTCCTCGGCACCTTCAGAGAAGAACATGGGATGAAGACGTGGTGGTGTCCACCAGACCAGCAGATCTGAGGTATAGGCGAGAACATTAGGGGGAAGAAGTATCGTCTGCGCCGGGCGATGCAATCCCTCGTAAAGCGATTCAAGGAAACTTACGGTCAACAATCGCCCTGGTCCGAGCGCGGGCTTATCGCTCTCGAGCGACATGTTAACAGAATGTACGGTGGCGAATTTGCTCTGCTTACCCACAACACGCGCTTTAGATTGACCCCGGTTTCTGCAGCGGACTGAGGGTTGAACGCATTGTGTGCATCAACTACGGCACAACTTTCTCCTTGTTCAGTGAGCTCTCTCATTAAGGAGAGGAGCAAAGTGGTTCTGCCAGACGAAGCTACCCCACAGATTTCAGTGAGGCAGCCTCTTGGGATTCTGGCAGAGAGGTGGTCCAGGCATGATACTCCTGAAGAAACCGTTTCCGGGATGGAAGCTGATCAAATTGTTAGCGCGCCGGGGATGCGCTGCTCTAACGCTTTTTCAATCTGGACTCGAAGGAGCGCCGCGGTACTCACAATTTCTCCGTTTACAATGTGTTCGCTTTTTATTCACTTTCGGGTGTATGATTCTTACCGTAAACGAAATGGTTGTCAAGAGCCCGCAGCATATGGGGAGGAATGAACTTAGGTTCCGTGCTCTGGTGGAAGCCAATCTAACTTTGCATGGAGGGCACGTCTCAGATTCTGATCGGCACGTCGGGGTTCTCGTACCCGGACTGGCGGGGAACCGTCTACCCGCCCGATCTAAAAAAAAGAAAGATCCATGAGCTCGAGTTTTTGTCAGAGTTCTTCGACTTTTGCGAGCTAAACAACAGCTTCTACAGGCCAGTTAGCCCCGATGTTGCTCGGAAATGGTGTCACTACGTGGCTAATAATAAGGACTTCCAGTTTACGGCCAAACTCACCGAAGTCTTCTCACATGCTCCAGGAAGAGCCAAGAAGAAATCCTCGTCAGCCGAAACCATTAAATACACACCCTAGGATGGGGACGACGCAAAGAAAGGGTTTGATCCAATCGCGAATGCCGGCCGGCTCGGAGCGCTTCTTCTCCAGTTTCCGATTTCATTCAAGTACACCGAGGGAAATTGGGACCATCTGATCGATGTGCTGCATCTTTTCCGCGAGTATCCCCTTGCAGTAGAAGTTCGTCACAAAACTTGGATGATCCACTCGTGCTGAAGGCTCTCGAATCAGAAAACGTAGCCTTCTGCAATATTGATCAAACCCGTTTGGGTGAAACCCTGGAAGGGACCGACTATGTCACAGCGCCGCTTGCTTATTTGCGCCTGCATGGCAGAAGCAAAAATTGGTTCAGTGCCAAACATCGCGACGAACGCTACAATTACCTGTATTCAAAGGGCAGCTTGGAAAAAATAAAAACCAAAGTTC
>DASRCD010000065.1:0-2175 GCA_035653315.1 Candidatus Angelobacter sp. | reverse complement strand
GGCCAGTGATGTAGGACGGCGCAAGGCGGATGTTGCCGCTGATGCCGTAAAAAATATTTTTCCTGAAGCGCATGTTCATCCCATTACGGCGAATGTGGTGCATGGACTAGGACTGGGATTATTTGCCTGGGCAGACGTTGTGCTCGCCGGGTTGGATAATCGCGAGGCGCGGCTGTGGATCAATCGCGCATGCTGGAAGATGAACAAGCCCTGGATTGACGGCGCGATTGAGGGAATCAACGGCGTGGCCCGCTTGTTTATGCCGGGAACGCCACCCTGCTATGAATGCACGCTGGGCGAAACCGATTGGGCCATCCTGAACAAGCGCATGTCCTGCAACCTGCTGGCGCTGGAGAGCGATACGGAAGGCAAAGTCGTAACCACGCCGACCATTTCTTCCATCATTGCCGGATTGCAGGTGCAGGAAGCCGTAAAGCTTCTGCATGGATTGCCGGTGCTTGCGGGAAAAGGTTTTATCTTTGAAGGGCTCAACCATACGTCTTACAAAGTTGAGTACACGGAAAACGCCGATTGCATGAGCCATTACACGTTTTCCGAGATGATGCGCGTGCAGGAAACCTCGCGCAGCCTGACGCTGGCACAGCTTTTTTCCCGGGCGCAGCGCGATCTTGGCGCAAACGATATTGTTATTGAATTCAGCCGTGACGTGATTCATAAACTGGCCTGTCCCAGATGCGGCGCGGAAGAAGAAGTGTTTGCCGCCGTCGGCTCAGTTCCCTATTCGCGCGGAAAATGCGCAAAAGATGGACAAATGCGCGCCGTAATTACCGCGCACAGCTACTCCGGAAGCGAGCCTTATGGCACTCGCACGCTGGACCAGCTTGGCCTTCCGCTTTTTGATGTTTTTACCGCACGCTCCGCTGAACGTGAAGTGGCATACCTGATGGCGGGCGATGAGAAAGAAATTCTGGGCCAGATGGCAATGGGAGCATCTCACTGATGACAAAAGCAGCAAAGGTCAAGGTCCGGGTTTCCGCGCAGCCGGTTGTGATAATGGAAGCCGAGGTTGCGCGCAAAATTCGCCAGCATTGCCGCACGTCAATGAAGGCTGAGGTTTGTGGCGTCCTCATTGGCAATATTGAAAATGAGCGCATGACTGTGGAGGCTTGCATCCCCGGCGTGAATGCCGCGCAGGGCGGCGCGCACGTTACGTTTACCCAGGACACCTGGGAACATATATATAAGATCAAGGACAAGGAATATCCTGACCATAAGATTGTCGGCTGGTATCACTCGCATCCCGGCTTCGGCGTTTTCCTTTCTGAGCATGATCTTTTTATCCAGCAAAATTTCTTTTCCAACCCGCAGCAGGTTGCGTGGGTCTTTGATCCGCATACCGATGAAGAAGGCTGCTTCGGGTGGATTGGCGGCAATATTGAAAAACTGTCCGCTGTCCGCTTCGGCTATTCGCAGGCGGTAGAGATTACGCATTCTGAAATCGATGATTCTGAAGAACCGCTGGATGACTCAGCACTTGAATCCCTTGTGCGCCCACAGCGGGAAAAGCAGCGCGAAGAACCTGTATGGGTAAAGTGGGCGGGCCTGGCGCTTGGCTATCTCGCGGCAATTGTGCTGGGATTCGCCGGTGGATTCGTGCTGCGGGACTTTCAACTTGCTCCCGCGGTGGAGAACTACAAGATTATTCTCGAGCATCCGGTGGAAGCCTGCCAGCAGCTTCTAGGACCATACATGCAGCAGCAGAGACCAGGCTCGCCCCAGCCCGCTGGTGCGCCAACACAGAATCCGCAACCATCCTCGCCGCAGCAGAATCCTCCGGCGGAAAAGAGCAACAATGGCAAACACTGACGAAAAACCGGCACTGAAGATTACGCTGGACGACCTGGCCAAAGTTGAAGTGCATACAGGTCCCATTGCCGGAGCTGGAGCAGCCGCCGCTCCCGGAACAGCAAAACAATACGGCAACATTGCCGCGCCTGCTGACGGGCCCGCCACCATCACGGAAGAAAAAGGCAGCATTTTTCTTCAGGGCTGGTTTTATCTTGGCGCTGCCGGGCTCATCGGATCACTGATTGGCTGGGGCCTGTGCGAGCCGTTCTTTATTGATTTACCTGAAGCGCGTGCCAGCATGGGCCATTTCCTCATGCTGCCCTTTATCGTTATGTTCACATGCGCCGGGCTGGGCGTTGCAGAAAG
>DASRCD010000064.1:0-2925 GCA_035653315.1 Candidatus Angelobacter sp. | reverse complement strand
CGCCATCAGCTATAAACATAAATCCAGCTATAGCGCTGGGTACAGCTTCAACGCAATCGGGAGCGACACTCCTGGGACAAGCGCTAATGTCATCGGCACCCGCGCAAGGGCAATCGCCGACACAAACGCCGTCGCGAGCAGCCCAAGGGCAATCGCCGGCAGCACCTGTGCAAATGCCAGCGTCCACGCAGTCATCGGCTCCTCCAGCGCAAGCGCAATCGTCTGCCACACCTGCAGCAACACAAGAGCCTGCGGCAAAAGACGGACAGGATCAGGCGGCGACACTTTCTGTCGCGGTGAAAGTGGTGAATGTGCCGGCAACGGTGCGCGACAAGCACGGCAAGATCATCCGCGACCTGACGAAAGACGACTTTGTGCTGGAAGAAGATGGGCGTCCGCAGACGGTGCGCTATTTTGCCCATGAGACTGATCTTCCGCTCACGCTGGGTTTGCTGATTGATACCAGCATGAGCCAGCGGCGGGTGCTGGACCAGGAGCGCCATGCCAGCTACACGTTTCTGGATGAAATGCTGCACCAGGATAAAGACGTGGCATTCATTATCCATTTTGACCGCGAGGTTGAGCTGCTGCAGGACCTGACTTCATCGCGAGAAAAGCTGAATGCTGCGCTGCAGGGACTACAGACACCGCAGTTCAGCCAGAGCAGCAACCAGAATGGCGGCGGATCTAATGGTGGCGGCACACAGGACCCGAATGGAAACGGAAATGGATATCCAGGTTCGGGCGGCCGTGGCGGATATCGGAGGCGCGGAGGCGGCTTTGGCGGCGGAGGCACTCTTTTATATGACGCTGCTTATCTGGCATCGGATGAACTGATGAAGAAGCAGCAGGGGCGCAAGGCGTTAGTGATCCTTTCTGACGGCGTGGACATGGGCAGCAAGCTTACGCTGGCCACGGCCATTGAAACGGCGCAACGCTCAGACACGGTGATCTACACCATCCTGTTTAAGGATGATGAGTCTTATGGCCGTCCAGGCGGCGGGTTTGGCGGCCGGGGACCATTTGGCGGCGGAGGCGGCATGGGACGGCGCGGCGGCGGACAACGCTATCCGCAGGAGTCGCGCCCGGATGGAAAGAAGGTTTTGGAGCAGATGTCAAAAGAAACCGGCGGACGGCTTTTTGAGGTCTCAAAGAAAGAACCGGTTGAGGAGATTTATGAGTCCATTGCGGAAGAGCTGCGCAACCAGTACAACCTGGGCTACACGCCAGATCCGCCAGACCAGTCGGCCGGATACCATAAGATTGTGCTCAAGACCAAAAAGAAAGACATGACGGTGCAGGCAAGGGATGGCTATTACTCGTTTCCTGAAAAGGCTTCCCGGTAAAGCTGGCTGCGCAGGAAGTGTGCGCCTTCAGCTAAGCGCGCAGATATTTTCCCACGACGGAGGAGATGATTCCCAGCGCAAGAATGGCGACAGGGCCATGATTCGCCTGCAAAGGTTCGAGTGAGTAACCGCCGGAAGTGACCAGGAACGTTCCCCAGCAGATGCCGCCGACAATGGAGATTCCGCCGAGCGTCCGGAGTAGCGGACTGCCAGGCTCACGGGAGGCTGCGCGTGGCGGGCGAAACGCACCGCGATCTTCATAGCCTTCACGGACACCTGTGCCCCACTCGTCTTTATAGTTTTTCTGGGCTGCCATTTCGCCCAATTTGACTCAATTTGTGGAAAAAAACAACCAGCAAAACGTCCTAGATGGAGAATTTCAGAAGTGCATGTCCGGACAGATGCAAAACTTTGCAGAAAAGACCGGCTGAATGGCGAACCAATTACAATGAGTTGAGCGATGGCCCATCTATTTGATCCCCTGAAGATGCGCGGTGTGGAGTTGGCACACCGCATTGTGGTTTCACCCATGTGTCAATATTCCTGCACGGACGGCTTTGCCACGGACTGGCATCTGGTTCACCTGGGCAGCCGCGCTGTTGGCCGTGCTGCCGCAGTCATTGCGGAAGCCACAGGCGTTACGGCGGATGGCCGCATCAGTCCGGCCGATCTTGGCATTTGGAAGGACGAGCACATAGAACCTTTGCGGCGCGTATTTTCTTTTGTGGCAGCACAGGGCTCTGTGCCCGGCATTCAACTGGCGCATGCGGGAAGAAAAGCAAGCACCAATGAACCATGGAACGGCGGCAAGCCTATTTCTCCGGCGCAAGGTGGATGGACCCCGATTTTTGCTCCCAGCGCCATTCCGTTTGCCGATGGTTACCAAACACCCAAGGCGCTTTCAACAGCAGAGATCGCCGGGATTGTTGAAGCATTTGCCGCAGCCGCACGCCGGGCTGAAGCCGCAGGCGCACAATTGATTGAGTTGCACGCGGCTCACGGTTATCTGCTGCATTCATTTCTTTCACCGCTGAGTAATCAGCGCAAAGACGAGTATGGCGGATCATTCGCCAATCGCATACGCATGGTGTGCGAGGTGGTAAACGCGGTGAGAAAAGTGTGGCCGGAAAAATATCCGTTGTGGGTGAGGATTTCCGCTTCTGACTGGACAGAGGGCGGCTGGACGGTGGAAGAATCCGCGGAACTGGCACGCGTTCTGCAACCGCTGGGCGTTGACCGGTTTGATTGTTCGTCTGGAGGAAACATTGCTGCGGCACGAATTCCTGTGGGCCCGGGATATCAGGTAGCATTCGCTGAGCAGGTGCGCCGTGAAGCTGGAGTGTTGACCGGCGCAGTGGGGATGATTACCGAACCCGCGCAGGCCGATCAGATTATCCGCACTGGACAGGCAGACGTGGTGGTGGTGGCGCGGCAATTCTTGCGTGAACCTTACTGGCCATTGCTGGCAGCCCGCGCCCTGGGACATGAAATCAAATGGCCGCTGCAATATGAACGGGCAAAGCTACGCTAAAAAGATTGGGAGCAGAAGAATGGCATGTTCTTCTGCTCTCTACTTTAT
>DASRCD010000063.1:0-9278 GCA_035653315.1 Candidatus Angelobacter sp. | reverse complement strand
CGGCCGGACAACAGCTCGCGCCGGTAGGCGAGACAGAAGGCCAGTCCAGCTCTATCCCATCTATGATGCGTATGAACATGAAAAAGTAACGCTACTCTGGTTTACCCAGCAGCAACTCAGGCTTGCAGTGATGTTTCGCGATGTCGGCGTTCGTGTGATCGGTGTTGAGCTCAATCACCGGTTATCGGCGTTAATTCGCGGTAAAGCATTTGCCTCGATCACCAGATCGCCGGTCTAGTCTGTTTTGCTTTCTCCGTGCCTCCGCGCCACCGTGGGTTTTGGTCAAACTTCATACAGCGCACGCAACGTCTCAGCAACGCTCCATGCCTGGGCAAAACAGCCACGCGGCAAATGCGGAGCATCTCCATCAAAGATTTCAGAAATCTGGCCTATACCGGCTTCCATCAAGTGCTGCTCAATGCCGCGCAGCAATGTGCGCGCATACTTCCTGGATTCGGCTGTCCCACCGTTTACCCGGACATAGGCAGAAATGAACGGACCCAACAACCACGGCCAAACTGTGCCCTGATGATAAGCGGAATCCCGGCTGCGCGGGTCGCCTTCATATCTTGCGCGATATTGGGGATCTGTGCGGCTAAGCGTCCGCAGTCCTACCGGAGTCAGCAATTCACGTTCAACCTGATTCAGCACAGCGCGAGCACGTTCTTGCGCGAGCATGGAATGATGCAGGCTCACAGCAAAAATCTGGTTAGGACGGATTGAGTCATCATGTCCGTGATCATGGATTACGTCATAAAGACATTGGTCTTTTTCATTCCAGAAACTGCGGTTGAACGAATCGCATGCAAGAGCAGCCATGCTGGAATATTTTTTATTGCGCTCCGCATCGCTAAAGCGTGCCGCCAAATTTTCCATAATGCGCAGTGCGTTGTACCAGAGCGCCTGGATTTCCACAGGTTGGCCCATCCGCGGAGTCACTACCCAATCATCTACCTTGGCGTCCATCCAGGTAAGCTGCATGCCGGCAGCGCCGCTATTGAGCAGTCCGTTCTCTGCCATCTTGATGTTGTAGCGTGTTCCCTGAATATGCCAATCAATAATTCCAACCATGGCCGGATATAACTCCGCGCCGATGAAGTTGTAATCGCCCGTTGCCACCGCATAAGCGCGCACGGCCTCAAAAAACCAGAGCGTGGCGTCCACATTGTTGAAATCTGCTTTGTCCCCGGAATCAACAAAACGGTTCGGCAACATGCCCTTATCAATGTGGCCAGTAAAGTTCCGCAGAATGCCCTTGGCAATTTCTGCCCTGCCTGTGCATAAGGTCAGCCCTGGTAGTGAGATCATGGTGTCGCGACCCCAGTCAGTAAACCAGGGATAACCGGCGATGATGGTCCAGTCTTCTGCGCGCCGGACCAAAAACTGATCAGCGGCTACGGTCAGAGCTTTAGCCAGCGGATCATCGAGCTTGCAGGATGCGGCAATTTGTTCCCGGCGTTTTAATTCGTTTTCGCGCTGTGCCTCGGCTTGAGTTACATCCTGTGCTGCCGTTGAAGCAATCACAGTTGCATCACTCGAAAGGCCAAGCTTCCATGAGAGCAAAAATGGATTAAACAGGTCCTCCTGAAAATCCAGGCCGCGCTCCTGTTCCACGCGATAAATAAAATTCCGGTACCAATATCCCGTAGCCTGAAACTGCGCAGCGTTGTGATGCAAGTAAAGCCGGGGCAAATCAGGATATGGCTGAACACTGGCGGTGCTTTCAGAAAACTGCACGGATGCATTCAAAGCATTGTTTTCATGCGTTGTGGAATGGTAGTCGCGGAAAGCGATCAACGGGCGCAATTCCAAGATCGGGGCAATTCCGGCGGGAGCATGCAGCAGCTTGTACTCAATCTGTACCGTGTTGCTGCCTTGCGGCATGAATACTGTTTTCTCCAGTTGCACGCCATCTATTTCGAATGTCCATGTAGGGAAAGGGCCAAGACGAAAGCTGCTGAGGAACCGGTAACCTTCAGGATGAATAGCACCGCCATATTCATTGGTGGAGAGTTCAATCCGTTTATCGCCGAGGACAAAAGTTTCTTCCAGCTTGGAGAGCAGAAGCATGCGCCCGCCGGGTGGATTCAGAGCCGCGGTTAGAAGGCAGTGATAGCGGCGGGTATGCGCGCCTGCGATGGTGCCGCAGGCAAAACCGCCAAGCCCGTTGGTTTCCAGCCATTCCCGGCTGAGCGCCGCCTGCAAGTCTGTGCAGACGCTCTTGTCAAATGCGATCACAATCCTATTGTCGCTTAACTGGAGCTGCGGATGTGCTCACATGGATGATTATCTATTTGGCGGTGGACGTCTCTGCCGGCTTGCCGGAAGAAGCGCCAAGTGATTTAAGGTAGCTGATGATTTGCCAGCGTTCCGGCTCCGGCAGCTTGGACCATGCCGGCATGCCGTGCCGGACCACGCCGTTGGTTACTACCCAGAAAATGGCGCCGGAAGAAGCGCTTTGCACATTCTCGCGGAAGAGGCTGGGAGCACGATGCGTTCCAGCAGCGTCATGGCCGTGGCACTCAGCGCAGTGCTCTTCAAAGAGCAGTTTGCCGGCGGGAATGGAGCTTGCGTCGCTTTCCATTGGATTTTGACGAGCGCGGTACTTTTCCGGCGCTTTGGAAACGTAATCCTCCCAGACTTTGATCTTCACCGGCCTGGCATCACTACGCTGCGCAACGGAGATGCTGAGCAGAATGGTGGCAAACCCCAGAATGGCGATTGCGAATTTCATTCGTGGCCTCCAAAGAGCCGGGCAATAGCGCTGCCGAATCCGGGAAACTCATGCGAGACGCCCCAGCGCAGCAGGAGGCGATGACTATTGTCATTGAGCCCAAACCCCGCGGAGATCCGGAAGGTCCAATCCGATGGCAGGTTCCATGCCGCTACAGGCGCAAGATAGTGCGATGTGTCATGCAAGCCAAAGCTATACCGGTCACCCAGGCCGCCATACATCTCAGCGCCCACAATGAAATGTTGCCGGCAGAAATTGCACGGCGTAGCCGAACCTTTGAACGCCAGCGGACGGCTTGCGCCAATCGCATAACCAAATTCCCACGGATCATTGGAAAGATTTTTGGTGGCAATGGTGTTTTCCACAAAGTTCCAGCCCTTATGCGTTCCTGAGAGCAGCAGCTTGAATTCCATTTCGTGGTCGTGGTCCTGTTTCAGGTTCGCATTTCTGTCCGCGAAGTCAGATTCCACGTCGTGCCCTTCCACTTCTTTCAGGATTTTATCCGCGCCACTGGTATTTTCATATTCCACATAAAGCACGGGATTGATGAAGTGCTCGCTCTTCAGCGGACGAAAACGGTTTTCCCAGCGAAAGCCGGTGAACAGCGATGTGTCATTGAAGGTTTTCTGGCCGTCCAGATAAAGCTCAGTGGTCCACCAGGCCGTAGCGCCGTATTCAAATTCCGTCCAGAAAGCATGGAAATCATTGCCCCCGCGCTGTGTGCCAAAGGTGGAAAAATATTCCACCTCAAGACTGCCTGGCTCCTCCATGTAATGGTCATAGGCCACAATGTACGGGTTTTCCTGGGCCATGGAGCGTGCAGGATGGAAAACACTGAACAACAAGAAAAACACCGGAACAATCCAAATACCGCGATACACAAAAAGCTCCTAAGCCGGTTCAATATCCGTAATCTAATTGAAAATGAAATTGAAATTCATTTTCAATTAGGAGTCAAGCTGTCTGAACAGATTCTGTTGCAAATCAATTGCAACTAGCTGCAACAAGCCTCATTGGAGTTGGCGGATTAACAAGGAGAGCTCGGGCAGGGCGGGTTTAGCAGGAAGCGCTTCAATGGATTGTCTGCGCAACATCGCACCAGTAATGCAAGCTGCTGCGCAGACTTTCAGAGACACGTTTCTGAGTTAGTAAATATTTACAGCCACAAACGGCACGATCATGCTGCCGTGGTTTCTCCACCCAGCAGCGTAAGCACTTCTCCGGTAATGTAACTGGAGTCAGCTTCTGAGGCAAAGAACACATACGATGGCGCAACTTCCTCAGGCTGCGCGGGACGGCCAAGCGGTGTCTCTTCGCCGTGTTTGGCTGCCTCTTCAGCCGGTTTGTCCGCGATGTTAAGAGGCGTCCACACCGGCCCCGGAGCAACACAGTTCACGCGGATTTTTCTCTCGATCAGGTTTTGGGCCAGTGATTTGGTAAACGCATGAATCGCGCCTTTGGTGGCGGAATAGTCGAGCAGTTGCTTGCTGCCCTGCATGCCGGTAATGGAACCGGTATTCACGATCGCGCTGCCAGCTTTCAAATGAGGCAATGCCGCTTTTGCCATGTGGAAGTAGCCAAAAATATTGGTGCGAAATGTTTTTTCCCACTGCTCTTCGCTCAAGTCCTCCAGCGATTCCTGGTGCTGCTGGAAAGCCGCATTATTCACCAGAATATCCAGCTTTCCAAATTCTTCTGTGGTCTTTTCCACGGCTTCACGGCAAAATTCAGGATCGCTTACATCTCCGGGGAGCAGCAGGCAGCGGCGGCCTTCATTCTCCACTGCCTTTGCGGTTTCCTGAGCATCTTCCTGCTCTTCAGGCAAAAAGACAATTGCCACGTCCGCGCCCTCTCTGGCATAGAGCACAGCCACAGCACGCCCAATTCCGGAATCACCTCCAGTGATGAGCGCGACTTTGTCCCAGAGCTTGCGCGAGCCCTGGTACAGCGGCGCTCGATAGCGCGGCCTGGGCGTCACCTGTGCTTCAATGCCCGGATGCGGCTGGTGCTGCTCCGGATACGGCGGCATTGGTTTCCGCTGCGAGCCTGTATTTTTAAAAGGCATTACCTTGCCTTTAGGGCCGGACTTGCTGGCTTTTTTGGGATCAGTGGCGCGGCGTGAAGGCATTCTTCCTCCAGTAAATCTTATTGGTTTATGTGAAAGCACAACCATCCGCGCAGGTTGCCAAAGTGAGAAGCAACTTCATCAGGGAAAAACGCATTAACAATCAAAAGTTTGAAATAGTCGCTTGATTCTTACTGTTCTGTGAAATTAAGGGCGCATCATTGAGATTCGAGCTCTGGATTGCCATCCCTGCAGGAAAGCCCTTCATCGTACTTAAAGAGTCCGAATACAGCATGCCACATGAGCAGGGCTGCTGCATGGACCGCTGAAGCTTGGTGAATGCAGCTTTTAAAGCTGAATCGCTCAACCCGAATACTTCCAGGAAAATTTATTTCATTTTAAAGGAGCCTGAGCATGAAATTTTTCTCTGCCAATCTAGAGACGCTACGCGAGCTTTATCACAACCAACTCAGAATGCTTGTTTCCACTGAAGAACAGATTATTGAGGCTTTACCTACTATGATGGAAAAAGCCAGCGACCTTCAACTGAAGCAGGCGCTCCAATCGCATTTGCAGGAAACGCATGTCCAGTTGAACCGGCTGCGCCAGATTCTTACCGCAGAGAACGCTGACACTGAATCCATTACATGCAAGGTCCTGTCCGCTTTGGTGACTGAGGCGCAGGACATGATTAAGGACGCTTCTGATGAGTCTGTTCGCGATGCCGCAATCATTGCCGCTGCCCAGCGTGTTGAACACTATGAGATTGCCGCTTATGGCGCAGTCCGGCAGTGGGCGCATATTCTGGGCAAGGGCGGCCAGGTAGAGATGCTGGACCAGACCATCAAGGAAGAAGGCCATGCCGATCATCTGCTGACCTCGATTGCTGACCGTGTAAACGTGGAAGCCGACAGGGCCGCATAGTTCACAGTCTCGCGCACAAACAGCAGCACCAATTTGTCTTCAACTCATAGCGGGTTTTCAGTCACGGCCAAAGTTGGAGACATAATTGGTGCTGTGCTGTTGAAAAGCCTTCTTCAGCGATCCTTTGGCCGGTCGCTTGCGATCACTCGATTCCGTGTAAGCGAGATCAGTTGGAATGGACCTTTTGCGGCAGCCGCTCACCGGCAAGCTGCTCGACGACAGGTTCCAGCCTGTCAAATGCTTCCTGCAAAATTCGCCGCGATGTTGCAAAGCAGATGCGTAAATGTCCGCTGGCGCCCGGACCAAACCATCGTGGCGCGCCCGGAACCAGAGCCACGCGGGCCTGGTCCCTAAGCTGCTGGCAAAGGAGTTCAGAATCGTCACTCAGGCTACAAACATTGGGGAACGCAACGTAAGTGCCTTGCGGAGAGTTGGCGGAAACTCCCGGCCAGATTGCGAGGCGTTTCATTACATAATCACGTTGGGCCTGCAGATGTTGCACAAATTCAGCCAGCCATTCGCGTCCCTCATTCAGTGCGGCAATTACAGCCACCTGGGAAAGCACTGAAACACCATAGACGGTGCTCTCCGCGTCTGAGGCAGCAACAATTTCTTTTTTCCATGCGGCATCAGAGCAGATCACGCAACCCACGCGCAGGCCGGCCAAAGCAAAATTCTTGGAGAAGCCATAAACCGTAACGGTATTGCGGGCTATCTCCGGCGAGATGGAAGCGAGACCTACGTGGCGATGCGGCGAATAAACGATGTCTGACCATATTTCATCAGAGACAATTTTCAACCGATGGCGGATGGCCCACTCTGCTACGCGCTGCTGCCACTCCCGGGAATAAACAACGCCAAGCGGATTATGCGGATTGCACAGCCACAGCATCCGCGTGCGAGGAGACAAGCGGGCTTCCATGCCGGCAATGAATTGCTCCGCGGTTGTGCCCGGTTCCACTGGCACGCGCACCGGCACTGCGCCCACCCGCTGCACGGTGTGATGCAGAAGAAAATCCACCGGATCCGGAATCAGGACTTCATCGCCGGGAGCGAGGCTGGCGCGGGCAATCACAGCCATGCCTGAGGCCGCGCTGTCCGTGGCAAAGACTTCTTCAGGATGGCAGTCCATCTGGCGGGTGCTCCGCATCCAGTCCGCAACAGACTCACGGAATTGCGGCAGACCTTCAGGTGGCCCATAACTGAGCACGCCATCACGCACGTGGCGCACAAGCTGCTCCTGAATGGCAGGGCAAACAGGAAAATCAGGATCGGCGGCAGTGAGCGGAATCACATCTTCAGGCTGCTGCGCCCAGCGCATGTTAAAGGCGCGCTCCCGCAGAAGATCGAGACGAACAATGTTGTCAGAAAATGAACTCTGGGCAACGTGCTCAGACTCAGCAATCGGCAGCAGAATGGTGCTGCCGATCTGGGGAGAAATAAAATGCTGGGTAAGCTCGCGTCCCTTGGCCACATAAGGCGCGCATTGCTCACGGCGCTCCAGCGAGTAGCGGCTAAGCGCGGAGGCCAGAGTCGATTCTGTCCTTAGAAATTCCGCAAGGGCTACGGCATCTGATACCGCGGAAGAGACACCCTGACTGGTGAAAGGTGAAAGAGGATGCGCGGCGTCGCCCACCAGCACCAGATTGCTGCGATAGAAAGCGGGAACCAGGTCAATATCCAAGGGCCGCCAGAGATGCGTGCGGGAAAAATCTGTGATGCTGAGAATATGCGGTATAGGCGCAGCCCAGTGATTCACAAGCCCTTGCACAAATTCCTTGCGGGCCTGGGCAAAGTCCTGCGTATTTTCAGAAGGCGGCGGAAACCGCTCACCATCAAACTGGATGTACCAGATCACATATTCGGCGTCCACGGCAAGAATGCCAAAAGCAATTCCGCCGCTGGCGGCATGGAATTTGTTTAAGCTATTGCGGGCCCATTGCACGGTGCTCTTGCAACGCACCAGCCCAACAATTTCCAAAACGTGCGCCTGAGGCGAAGGCCAGTCAGGAAACAGCGCGTGCCTTGCCCGCGAGCGAATTCCTTCCGCGCTGATGTATAGGTCGGCTTTTACTTTAGAACCGGTATTCAGGCGCGCCTCAATCACTTTTCCTTCAACGTCAAAAGCCAGGCCCTCCAGTTCGGCATCAAAAACCGGGGCGCTCTCCGCCGGAAGGGCCCGCATCAGAGCGCCGATTAGATCGCGGCGGCGGATGCTGCGCGTACCGGGCGGCAAAGGCTGTTCATAAAGAGTCTGGCCGCTGGAGTTGCGGCAACAATACCGGTGCAGGGGGACGCCACTGTATTCGCCGGTAAGTTTTACCCCAAAACTTTGCAGGCAACTGATGCCTTCCGGCATAAGAATAAAGCCCATGCCTGTTTCCTGTCCCTGGCGCATGCGCTCATAAATGCTGCAATTGTGACCCTGCGCGCGCAGGGTCACGGCGGTCATTAAGCCTGCGATCCCAGCGCCGAAGATGGCGATATCCATGGTGCCTCTTCGTTTTATTCTAGGCGCTCTCGGCAACATGTTCCAGTTACCGTCAAATCCCGCAGGATGCTGCATGGGACCTTCCTGATCTGAATATCAAAAAGTTCGGAGTGATTGACCAGCCATCACAAGCCCCGGCTATGAGCGCGGGCATGACCTGCACCGGCTGCTTTCTGTGTGCCGAATATTGCTTTTATGTTTTGGGCCGAAAAGAATTCTGTTACCGGAACGGTGTGCGCAAGCACACCGAAGAAGCGGCTGCGCTGCTCAGGGTTATGGCACAGGGCCTGCAATAATTGCTGGACCTCCGCGGGCGGCGGCTCCAGCGCAGAGAGCTGCGTGGTGAGATCAAAGTAGGGCAGCTCAGCCTGATTGCGCGTCTGCTCATAGCATGCAAGCGCCTGCTCCGGCGGCTGGCGGCCGCTCAATCCGGCGTCGATGGCTTCTGCCAGCAGTTCAGCGCTGCTAAAAGCGTCAGTAACGCCGGAGGCAGTGCAGGGATCTTTCTGATATCCCGCATCGCCTGCAAGCGCCCAGCCTGGCCCATAAGGCTTGCGCACATGGCTGGGAATGGCCCCGCCCACGTAGCGTGATTCGCGCTTGCCCGCGCACATGCGCTCCCACAATTCCGGCGCGTGCTCCGCGACAACACTGCTGTGATGCTTCTCTATATTGGCGCGTACCATTGGCAAATCTTTTGCGGCGAATGCCACTCCGATCAGAGACAAATTGTCATTTGTGTTGTAGGCGAAAATCACGCGGCCGGGGCGTAGCCACAGATGCCATCCAACCATTGGCACGCCGCTGAAATATGCATACCATGAGCCTTCCAGCGCAGGGCCGCCCTTGTATTCAGGCGCTTGCACGGCTTTGGCGACGACGCTGAACATTCCATCCGCGCCTACGGTTATCCGCGCACGCTCTGCCACCATGCTGCCATTTTTCCCATGCCCGCAGATGCCAACCACACGATCTTTTTCCCAGAGCACTTCCTTTACTGTGAAGTTCTCGCGCAACTCTGCTCCTGCCTGCACAGCAGCGTCCACCAGGATGGGATCAAGCTT
>DASRCD010000062.1:0-2861 GCA_035653315.1 Candidatus Angelobacter sp. | reverse complement strand
CCGGCTGGACCTTTTACACGCCATTTAGCAGCACATTTTCCAACACCCACGTCGTCACCATGGCAGCAGGCATATTCATCGCGGGATTCGGTTCAATCCTCACCGGCCTTAATTTCATCATCACCATCAACAAAATGCGCGCGCCGGGAATGACCTGGTTCAAAATGCCGCTGTTTCTCTGGTCTCTCTATGCCACCAGCCTGATTCTCGTGCTTGCAACCCCAGTCCTGGCGATCACGCTTTTTCTGATGGCGTTGGAGCGGGTTTGGGGCCTGGGCCTTTTTGATCCAAAACTTGGCGGCGATCCGGTTTTGTTTCAGCACCTGTTCTGGTTTTATTCGCATCCCGCGGTTTACATAATGATTTTGCCAGGCATGGGCGTGGTGAGCGAACTCGTCACCTGCTTTTCGCGCAAATATATTTTTGGTTATGAATGGGTGGCGTTTTCAAGCGTGGCGATTGGGATAATTGGATTTCTAGTTTGGGGCCATCACATGTTTGTCAGCAGCCAGTCCATCTATGCAGGAATGGTTTTCTCTTTGCTAAGCTTCATGGTTGCTGTTCCATCAGCCATCAAGGTTTTCAACTGGACGGCAACGCTCTATCGCGGGTCGATCAGTTTTGAAACGCCCATGCTTTACGCTTTGGCATTCATTGGGCTGTTCACCATCGGCGGATTAACCGGTTTGTTCCTGGCATCGCTCGCGGTTGATGTTCACGTGACGGACACTTATTTTGTCATAGCGCATTTTCATTACATCATGGTCGGCGGCATGGTGACCGGGTTTATGGGCGGCTTGCATTATTGGTGGCCCAAGATCAGCGGGCGAATGTATCCGGAGAAGCTGGGGCAACTGGCTGCATTGATCACGTTCATCGGGTTCAACCTGACCTTCTTTCCACAATTTGTGATGGGTTACCTCGGGATGCCGCGGCGTTACCACAATTACGCACCCGAGTTCCAGATTTACCATGTGCTTTCAACGGCTGGCGCCTCCATTTTGGGCGTCGGTTACCTGCTGCCGCTGATTTACTTCATCTGGTCAATTCGTCACGGCAAGAAGGCCCCGGCAAACCCGTGGAATGCCACCGGTTTGGAATGGCAGACTTCATCCCCGCCGCCGGAGCATAATTTCCATGAAACTCCGCTTGTAACTCAGCCGCCTTATCAATACTCCGCCGAAGAAACCGAAAAAGAGATGGAGGCGGAACATGCCTGAGACTTTCAAAGCGCCGACGGAGGAGCAGTTCGAGAACTTTGAACAACAGGAAGAAGCCTCGAGGCTTGGGATGTGGACGTTCCTTGCCACGGAAGTGATGTTTTTCGGCGGAATGTTCATGGCTTATATCGTTTATCGCCATGAATATCCCCAGGCGTTTGCTGTGGGGAGCAAGCACACCGATTTGTTTTACGGCACTTTGAATACTGCCATATTACTGACGAGCAGTTTGTGGATGGCGCTTGCCGTCAATGCCGCCTCGACAAACCGGCGGAAATCATCGGTTGTCTTTTTGCTGCTCACGATTTTGTTCGCGCTGGGTTTTCTCGCAGTCAAAGGTTTGGAGTACACGGAAGATTTGCGCGAACGTTTGTTGCCCGGCCCGCATTTTTTAGTGCCGGAAGCGCCCAAGACGGACATATTCTTTTTTCTTTATTGGGCGATGACAGGGTTGCACGGTTTGCACGTGCTCATCGGCATCTGTGTTCTTTCAGTAATTGCGTTCCTTGCGCACCGCGGGAAATTTTCGAGCGAATATTACAATCCCATCGAAATCAGCGGATTATACTGGCACTTTGTGGACATCGTCTGGATCTTTCTCTATCCGCTTCTATACCTGGTGGACAGGCATCTATGAGCTCAAAATCTGTTAATGTGAAGAGTTACTGGCTCGTATGGGCCGCGTTGATCATCCTGCTGCTGTTGACGTGGGGCGTGGCAGAGTTTGATTTGGGAATACTAAATCCAGTCGTGGCCTTGGTCATTGCCTTTATCAAAATGTCGCTCGTGATACTTTTCTTCATGCATGTGAAGTATAACAGTCCGCTGACAAGGGTCTTTGCGGCGGCGGGCTTTGTCTGGTTCCTCATCATGGTCACCCTGACCATGAGTGATTATCTCAGTCGCGGTTTGGTGCGTCCGACCAACAAGGCAATTTCCTTCTGGCAATACGGCCCTCCTCAAATACCGCCCGGTGATTATCCGGGCGGCGTAAATCCCAGTGGTCTTCAGCAGCAGCCGGCGGTGGGAAAACAGCAGACCGGCAAATGATGAAACGAACAACTACGCCTGAATCAGGCAGCGAGCGAATTGCGATTGGCGGCTTTGGCCTTGGCCCAACGGGCACGTGCGGCAGCAGCGATTTTCGCGCGGGCAGCAGCGCTCATTTTCCGACGACCCTTTGCTGGAGCGGCGGCGCCACCATGGGCCTTCTTCTGCCTTGCCCAGCGCGCCCGTTGCGCAGCAGCAATCTTCGCGCGTGCGGCAGCGCTCATTTTCCTGCGGCCACGATGCCCATTGCCAGAAACGCCACGAGTGCCGGAATATGATTCGCCCAGGATCGCTCCTAATTCCTGCTCAAGCTCCGCTATCTGTTCCCGGACGGCAACAGCCCGCTTTAATTGTTCGACCGATAAATTTGTCAAGTTAGTCATAGTGGTAAGCAGTAGGCCACATCACCGGCAATGTCAACAAGATAACTTGGCTAAGATATAAACAGCTTTTTAGTATGTTTGTTTCTCGATTTACTCAAATCAAGCTGATATCGAAATTACGTCTCCCGCGAGCCGATGTAGAACCTACAACTCATCTCATAAACACGAGAAGAATTCGCCGGGTGGGGGCACCCGGCCTACAAAATGC
>DASRCD010000061.1:0-2219 GCA_035653315.1 Candidatus Angelobacter sp. | reverse complement strand
CATCCATGAATTTTTCTGCCGCCTTCTGGTTGCCCGTGAGAATGCTTTCCGTATGGCGGGAACCATAATGGTTGATATGGGTGATGGCATCATCAATGGACGGCACAACCTTAATGGTAATTTTCAGGTCGCCATATTCAGTGTGCCAGTCTTCTTCTGTAGCTGGAATGATGTTTGGTTCCATAGCTCCAACGGTGTTGGAGTTGGAAGCGTAATGAATGGTTTGCGGACAGCCTAGAACTTCCACCCCAGCAGATTGCAGAGTGGCGATCAGCGCGGGCAGAAATTTCCGGGCAATGTCCTGATGCACAAGAACTTTCTCCACTGAGTTGCAAGCTGCGGGGTATTGCGTTTTTGCATCGACAATCACTTCTTTTGCCATGTTGAGATCAGCGGCTGAATCCACATAAATATGGCAGATGCCGCTGCCATGGCCCAGAACGGGAATGCGGCTGTGTTGAAACACGTAGTTTACAAACTCATTTGAACCGCGCGGTATTACCAGATCAATCTCACGGTCCATTTTAAGGATTTGCATTACTTCCGTGCGGTCTTCCAGCGCGCATATAGCTTCAGTGAAAGAGCCGCCATGCAGCGCCATGGCTTCCCGCCAAATGGAAACCAGAACGCGATTCGTTTGCCGGGCTTCAGCGCCGCCTTTCAGTACCAATCCGTTGCCGGTCTTTATGGCAAGCAAGCCGACCTGGGGGACCGCATCGGGCCGCGATTCAAAGATTACGGCAATCACTCCCAGTGGACATGAGACTTTGCGCAGTACCAGATCATCGTCAAGCTCAGTAGCGGCAATCACGCGGCCCACAGGATCTTCCAGGCGCGCAACATCGCGGACCTGCTTCGCCATATCCTGAATGCCTGCCGAGGAAGTCTTCAGGCGCTTAGCTAATGCCTGTGATGCGTTGCCTGCTGCAATTTCACGATCAAGCAATTCGCAATCAATCTGGTTTGCGCCAAGAATTTCAGCTGCGCGTTTTTCAATCAGGTCAGCCGCAGTCAGCAGAATCTGGTTTCTCTCCTCCGCGGAGGTGCGGGCCAGCTTTCGCGCGGCATCACGGGTAAGCCGCACTTGCGCGGCTACAGTGGCGGAAGTTATAGCTTCAGCAGTTTCAGACATCGGACTTTTCTTTTTTAGAGGTAATCAGAAAGTTTTCCCGCCTCACCAGAACTCCACGGCGGACCGGCCCATCAGCTAGCATTGCGGTAAGTTCCTGGCCACTGCATTCCGCAATGCCCTTTCCAATTGTCTCACCATCAGTCCCAATTACTGCAATGACCTGGCCAGCGGAAAAATCACCTTTACAAGCGGTCACGCCGGAAATCAACAGACTGGCCTGGCGATTCAGCAATGCATTTTTAGCATTGGTATTGATCGTAACTTGCGCGCGCACGGTGCTGGCAAAGGCCAGCCATCGGCGCTTGCCTGCCATGCGCGAACCTGGAAGAAAAAGTGTGCCTACTGCTTCACCATGGAAAACACGCTCCAGAATTCCGGGAGTTTTTCCGTTGGCAATCACTACCAGCCCGCCGGCATGCATGGCAATTTCAGCCGCGTCCAGTTTGGCCGTCATGCCGCCGCGTCCGGTGGCGGAAGTTCCTTTGGCTGACTCGCGAATGGCCGTGGTGATCTCAGTCACCATGGACACAACCGTTCCGGCCCCAGTTGTTTTGTTCAACTGATACAGCAGACCATCCACGTTTGAGAGAAGGACCAGAGCGTCGGCATCCAGCTTGCTCAGCACAAGCGCGGCAAGGCGGTCATTGTCGCGGAAGATAGGCGCTTGCTCGGTATAAATGTTTGTGACCGTGTCGTTCTCATTGACAATCGGCACCGCGCCAAGCTTCAGCAGCCGCTCAAATGTCTGGCGAAGAATGCTGTAGCGCTTGAGGTCGCTGAAATCGTCTTCCGTCACAAGCACCTGAGCGACTTTGAGTCCATGGGGGCGGAACGCTTCTGTGTAAGCAGCCATGAGTTTGCACTGGCCCACTGAGGCACAAGCGCGGGTGACAGTAGCATCTTTAAGGCGGCTGCGATGCAGGCCTAGCTCCATCGCGCCCAGTGTGACAGCGCCGGAACTTACCAGCACCACCTGCCGGCCTTCTTTAGTCAGCCCGGCAATACTGTTGGCCAGGGCGGCAGCCTGCCGGGGATCAAATTCATTTTCAGCATTGCAGACCACGCCGGTACCCACTTTAACCACAAC
>DASRCD010000060.1:0-2637 GCA_035653315.1 Candidatus Angelobacter sp. | reverse complement strand
CTTTTTACGCCGCATGCGTGCCGCAATCTTTTCCACCACCACAAACAACATAGGAATAATAAAAATAGCGAGACAGGTGGCCGCCAGCATGCCTGTGATTACTACTGTTCCCAAAATCTTACGGCCTGCCGCGCCTGATCCGGATGCCACCCACAACGGCACACAGCCCAGAATGAAGGCAAATGATGTCATCAGAATGGGGCGGAGTCGCAGCTTGGCGCCCGCAATGGCAGCTTCCACCAGGTCTCTGCCTTTTTCGTGCTCCATCTTGGCAAATTCAACAATCAGGATTGCGTTCTTTGCGGAAAGGCCAATCAGCATGATTAACCCGATTTGCGCATAGACATCCAGATCAAAATGGCGAAGCTGCAATCCTAAGAACGCTCCGAAGACCGCGATTGGAACGGACAGCAGAACGGAAAACGGCAGCGCCCAGCTTTCATACAATGCAGCCAGAATCAGAAAGACCAGCAGCAGCGACAGACCGAAGATTCCGCCTGCCGCTCCTGATGCGCGCTTTTCCTGATAAGAAAGATCGGCCCAGTCATAGCCCATATCGGCAGGAAGAGTTTCTTTGGCCACTTGCTCCAGCGCGTCCATGGCCTGGCCAGAACTATAGCCCGGAGCTGCCGCGCCCAAAACCTGCGCCGCCCGATACAGATTGAACCGGTTCGTATATTCGGGGCCGGTCGTCGGCTTGGTAGTCACCACGGCAGAAAGCGGAACCATGCCGCCTTTGCTGTTGCGCACATAATATTGGCTGATGTCGTCAGGATGTGCGCGCTCTTCACCTTCCGCTTCAACAAACACTTTCCATTGCCGTCCAAAGCGGTTGAACTGATTGACGAACAATCCGCCAAGGAACGCCTGCAGCGTTTGATAGACATCGCTCACCGCGACGCCCTGCTTCAACACCTTGTCCCGGTCCACATCCGCGTAAATCTGCGGAGTAGTGGTGGAGAATGAGGCATTCACGCCGGACAATTCAGGGCGCTTACGCGCGGCTGCAAGAAATTTTTTCAGGTTCTGGTCCAGATAATCGACAGAACCGCCGCTGCGGTCCTGCAACCAGAAAGAAAATCCTCCGGCGCTGCCCAGGCCGGGGATGGCCGGCGGCATAAATCCAAAAGCATTTGCTTCAGGAACTTCGGCGGCAAGCCGCTTGTTCAAGCGGTCCAGAATCTGCTTGGCTTCCATGCCTTTGCCGCTGCGTTCGTCCCACGGACTCAGCGCCACGAAGAAGAAACCATTGTAGGAAGATGAAACGCGCGTCAACAGGCTGAAGCCCGCCACGCGGCTGACATACTGAATGCCGGGCGTGTCCGCAAGAATTTTCTCAATCTTCTCGCAAACCTGATCAGTTCGTGCCAGCGATGCCGCCGGAGGAAGCTGCGCATTCAGCAGAAAGAACCCATAATCTTCCTCAGGCAGGAAGCTGGTCGGCAGCTTGCGGCCTACAGCGCCATCCAGGAGAACAAAGGCAACCAGAATTGCCACGCCGACCATGGCTTTGCGAATGAAGCCATGACTCACGCTGCCATAACCGTATGTGGCTTTTTCAAACCACTTGTTAAACCATGCAAAGAACCGCGCCAGAGGCCCTGTTGACTTCTTTCTGGGCCGCAGCAGCATGGCAGACAATGCAGGCGAGAGCGTAAGCGCGTTGAAGGCGGATATCAGCACAGATATCGCAATGGTCACTGCGAACTGCCGGTTCAACTGTCCCTGAATGCCGCTCATGAAGGCAATCGGCACAAATACTGATGACAGAATGAGCGCGATGCCGATCACCGGCCCTGACACTTCTTTCATCGCCTGTAGCGTCGCTTCTTTGGGCGACATGCCTTCTTCAATGTGGTGCTCCACGGCTTCCACCACAACAATGGCGTCATCCACAACCAGTCCAATGGCCAGCACCAGGCCGAAGAGAGACAGTGTATTGATGGAAAAAGCCAGGAAGGGGAAGAAAGCAAATGTTCCGATAAGTGAAACCGGAACGGCGATCATGGGAATCAACGTGGCGCGCCAGTTTTGCAGAAAGAGATAGACAACAAAGATCACCAGTACCAACGCTTCAGATAAAGTGATGGCGATCTCTTTAATCCCCTCGCGCACCGGACGCGTGGTATCCAGAGAAGTTACATAGTCCAGGTCGGCAGGGAAGCGCTGCTTCATTCCCTGCATGATCTTTTCCACGCCATCAGCCACGGCAATCGCGTTCGATCCCGGCGCCTGGTACACCACAATAATGCAGGTTGGCTTGCCGTTCATGCGCGCTACCTGCTGGTAATTCAGCGCGCCTAATTCAATGCGCGCAACATCTTTCAAGCGCACCAGAGAGCCATCAGGATTGGACCTGATCACAATCTCGCCGAACTGTTCGGCAGTAATCAACCGCCCCTGTGCGCGGACCGTGTAGGTCATCTCATTGCCCGGCGGCGCTGGTTCGGCTCCTACCTGGCCCGCGGGATTCACATTGTTCTGCTGCTGCACGGCTTTTGTAATGTCCGGAACAGTGAGCCCAAGCTTGGCCAGCACATCAGGCTTGATCCAAATACGCATGGCATAATCGCCCGCGCCAAACACTCTGACTTCACCTACGCCCGGAATGCGGTACAGCGCGTCATTGATATTGAT
>DASRCD010000059.1:0-4758 GCA_035653315.1 Candidatus Angelobacter sp. | reverse complement strand
GCCAGCACAGCAGCCAAACACAACACCGGGAAGCATTGCTACTCCGGCAGGAACTACAACCACGCAACCTTCATCATCAACGCCTCCGCCGCAGGGTTCTACGCCGCCCCAGCGATAGCGTTGTCTTCAACTAAAAGTATCGCAACAGCAAAAAATGCCGCCATTCATCTGGCGGCATTTTCATTTTGAGATCAGCGCTTATTGCACGGTATCGCCCGGCTCCCAGCGCCAGCGCTTTTTCTTGGCGTCCCAGAACACGGCGGAATCCATGAGCCGGGCTTCCAGCGCCTTGATCATATAAATGGGCGGCTTCTTCTTGCTGATGAGCATGCGGCCAACTTCCACGGAATCAAAAGGAACATTCACCAGCACGAATTTTGCCTTAGGCACGGCGGCATGCCATGCATCAGCGCCGCTGCCAAAAATAATGAGCAGATGATGGGCGTGGCCGGGATCGGCATTAAAGGATGACATGATGCGCGGATCGCCAAAACCAAAGAATGCATGGTAAGGGTCGGCAACCTGATATTTGAAAGCGTAGGAATCAGGCATTGGCTCTTTGCTGTCAGCCACAAATGCCACGTCTTCCACGCCGTCGCCGTCAAAATCAGCGGTAAGCACAGGGAAATTAGGAGAAAGCGTAAAGGTCTTTCCAAACTGCTGCTTTATAAGGGTATTCAACTGCTCCAGGCTGGGAGTGGGGGAAGGCGTTGCGGCAGGAGGATTTGGCTGCGGCGACTGTGCCATTGCCATGCAGGTGAAAAACAGGAACAGGACTTTGCCCATTGACTTCATGAGCAAAGTCTAACCCGTTTTCAGTTCATTTACCTCTGGAATTAAAAGTTTGTATCCCGGTCGATAACATGCTGTTGCGCATGCCTGCGGTTCATCAGTGCAAACCAAATGCTTACCGTGGCCCCGGAAACCAGCGCAGCAAACAACAACACAACCACTGGAAGTGGCAGATAGAAATACATGCTCAGGATCCAGAGAATGAATAACGCCGCTATAATCAACATATTTGACTCATCCCCCAGCCACGCAAGATTTCAGCAGCGTGGCTATGTACCTCTTTATGATGGGGTACGGGGCGTTAAGGTTTACTCCTGGGTAAACTCTTATTCGATTTTTAGCTGTAGCTTTACATTCACCGCCTTTTTCGCCGTGTCCACCTGTTCAATCATCTTCCATTCCCAGTGCTTGCTGGCGACCTTGACCACAGTGTGCGCCAGAAATTGCTGGATATACGTGCTGTCATAAGGATCGCCCTCAGCCAGTTTCCAGCCCTGAGCAAGCTTACGCGCCTGGGCCGGATCAACTCCTTCAATTTCCAGCTTGCCCATGTGGTAAAGCTCGCCTTCTTTGACCTGAAAGTTGTAAGTAACGGCGCTTCCTTCAAATACCGGTTCAGGCGTGATGGCGGCTTCCTCGCGGCCGAATTTACCGTAAAGTTTGCGGACTTCCACTAAGTTCCGCTCCAGTTCCTGGGCATTGACGGGTAATCCGGGCTTGAGAGTGATCTTTTTGAAAAGCTCATCACTGGGAATGAGCGTATTGCCGGCCCAGTTATATCCTGCAAGCCTGAACTGGTCGCCTTCATTCACGGTTACCTCCACCCTGACCAGATCTTTTGCTTCCAGCCTGGGGCTGATTTCACCAATGGTGAATTTAAGGTAACCACGCTCCGTGTAAGCAGGGATCAGGTTCTTTTCCAGGACTTTGGCCACATCACTGTAGAGATAAGCCGTATTTTTCAGCGGAGCCACGGCCTTGGCTAGTTGCTCCGGCAGGATATGCTCGGCATGCAGCAGCGTGACGTCGCTGATTTTCAGGTCGGCATCTTCGATCCTGAATTTATAGGCGCTGGGAGCCTGCCCAAAGTCGCCTGAGAGAAGGTAGGAAATCTGGCTGGGCAAGCCTTTGGCCGTAAGTAGCTTTGTGAGAGCGGCAGAGACATCGTCACACAAGCTGCCGGAGGCGGGAAGCCGGCCATTGTATAAAGGTACGCTCTGGTGGATGGCCTGCTGCAACTCGCCGGGGCTAAACCAGACAAAGTTCTCAAAGATAGCCGCCAGAAAGTTTCCAGAGTCGGCCACCTGGAAATCAGCTTCTACTCCCTTGGCACCTGTGGCTGGTTTGAATAGAAACTGTACTGAAGAAAATGCGCCGCTCGTACCTAGGCGGTTCGCCGCATTCTGCAGATCATCGGTAGTGACCTGTGTATTCAAGACCAGGCCGGTGGCCCGTAACAGGTCATCTTGCTGGTAGCGTTGCGAGCCGGTCACCACCACGCGAGCAAGATTGTAATGCTCAACAGCGCCAGCCAGAGCGGGAAACAGGCAGAAAAGCAGCAGGAGTATGCGTTGCATGCAGAAGCTATTCTGCCTTGGAATTGCGAAAAATGGCTAGTGGGCCACATTCAGCAGCTCTGCCGCATCTTACTAAGTTTGCGAAGGAGAATTTTTATGCGGCCGAGTTGGAGCAGCCTTATTGTTCTGTGTGCGTTTGCCATTGCTATGGTGGGATGCGGTGGCGGCGGGATATCTGCATCGGCCAATCCTGCCCCCACTGCTTCACCCACGCCTACGCCGGTTGCCACCACCATTCCCGCCGCGGACCATGTTTTTCTCATCATGCTGGAAAATCACGGGTTTGCTGATGTGATTGGCAGCCCTTTCATGCCGTATCTGAATTCACTGGCTACGCAACATGGGTTGGCTACCAACTACTTTGCCAACACGCATCCTTCCATCGGCAACTACTTCATGCTGACCACCGGCAACATCGTCACGAATGATGATGCGTTCACCGGCACCGTGAGCGCAGACAATATCCCGCGCGCCCTTGCCGGAGCGGGCAAAACCTGGAAGGCCTATCTGGAAAGCCTGCCTTCTGTTGGATACACAGGCAATGACGTGTATCCATACTTCAAGCACCACAATCCTTTTGTATATATGACAGACGTGCTGAACTCCAGCGCGGAAACAGCCAACATTGTTCCGTTCACCCAGCTTACAGCTGACTTCAACGCGAACGCGCTGCCCAGCTTTGTCTATATTGCGCCCAACGTGGAAGATGACGCGCATGATTGCCCCGGCGGCGGCTCACTATGCCTTGATTCAGACAAGCTCACTGCCGCCGATAACTGGCTCCGTAACAACATCAACCCGCTGATCACCTCTCCCGCGCTGGCAAACAGTGTTTTTATCATTACCTGGGATGAAGCGCTGGATACAGACTTTACGAACGGAGGCGGCAAAATCGCCACAGTGATTGTGGGCTCACACGTGAAAGCAGGGTTCCAGTCCACCACGCTGTACCAGCACCAGAGCACGCTGCGGCTGATTATGGACCTGCTGCGCGTCAACGATCTTCCGGGCAGCTCCGCCACCGCGCCCAGCATGGAGGAATTTTTCCAGTAGCGGTTCCGCTGATCTCAAAGCCGTTTCAGAACATCAACTACAGAGCTTTCAAATCACAGAAGCTATATCTCAGAAGCCCATAAACATCATCTTCTTCTGTTTCTTCTGCAATGCCTTTTGCGCGAATGGCCGGTTGAAGAACTCCACCATGGGGACCATCAGCGCAAAATGCCTGGCCAGTTCCGGCACGAGCCTTGGCGAAGTAGCTAGCTTGATGTCCAGAGTGGTTTCCAGATACCACTGCCTTTGCCGCAACCAGCCTTCCGCCGGATGATCGGTGGGAAACCCTTTGGGCATGCGGCTCATCTGTTCCCCCTGCAAATCTCCAAAGATCTTGCGCAACTGCCTGTTGCTCAAGATTTCTTTTAACTCTTCATGGCTCTCTTGCAGCAAAGTGCGATACGCCAGGAGCTCATCGCGATCAGGCGAGTAAACCCCGGCAAAAACCAGCAGCTCTTTTTCTGTAAAGTGAAAATACAGCACCGCGCCCTCGCGCTTTACGGCATTGCTGCGGGGAAAGATGGCGGAAACGCGCGTCTTGTATGGCGTTTTGTCCTTGGAAAAACGCGTGTCCCGATAAATGCGGTAAACCGCCTTTTGCGGCGGCGTGATGTAGTGCGGCGCAAACTCCGCAAGCTGATGGTTTAAACTTTCCACCAGCTCCGCCATAGGCGCTTTGATCAGCTTTTCATACTTCTCTTTGCGCGGCTGAAACCAGTCACGCCGGTTATTGCGCTTGAGCGAACGTAGAAAAGAGATGGCATCTGGAGAAAAACCGGGGAACCTGGAGCTTACCTGTGGAACGAGCGATACCTGGGCCATAAAAAATACCCTTGTGTTGTCACACCTAGATTAAATTGTTCAAGCTTACCCACCGCTTCCTCGCTAAGCTAGCATTATTCTGCGCCTTGGCTCTGGATCTTTTCTGATCAGTGTTATCATTCGCGATCTTTCTAAGGTGCCGAAAAGGACCTCTCAACTCCAGCGTTGTAGGTGTCACGAAGTTAGTCCAGTCTGAGGCGAGCATACAAAGCCGTAGGGCAGATCGTGGAAAATGGCATCCTGGTCGGCAAAATGGATTCCGTTCTCGCTTTTTGGTTATAAATACTTATGGTCTGTATTGCACTTCGCCGGAGGGAGCACACTTCCCATGCAACGCGTTTACAGAATTGAAGCACCTCTTGCTTGAACCATAGCATCTTGATTTCGATAATAAGCGATCAGAATCACGACCGGTATCAGCTTCTTATAATTTGGCCTGCCGAATTTGAAAACCGTGAGTAATCCCAGCGCCGCCCACCCGGGCGGGCCAATGACAGTGGAAATCAAAGAAGAT
>DASRCD010000058.1:0-16984 GCA_035653315.1 Candidatus Angelobacter sp. | reverse complement strand
ATGAGCATGAAACACAGGCGATTGCACCATCATGGTGGCGGGAATAGAAGCATTTTCTCCCAGCAACTTGCGCAAATGCTGCAGGATTCGCCGCTCCGTAATATCAAACGGACGTGAAGCTCCCGTCCCGTAGCGGTCAATCATATTGAAGGCCACTTGTGCGCCAAAGACGCCAGTAGGCAATTGCTGGAACGAAAGCAGGTTCACCGTCTGCTCATGCAGTTCATCCATGCCGCGACGCCCCAATTCTGAAACAGGTTCAAAAATGGTGGCAACGCTGGCGCGTATCTCTCCCGCTTTGCGTGCCCGCGATACAAGCAATGCCAGCACTACCGCAGCGGGATGCGCAATAACAGCGGCATTGGACTCCAGCGTAAACTGCGGGGATTGCCCCAACTCACGTTCTACCCACGGAGCGCAAACAGGAATGCCCGGCTCATTTTCCAGCGCGTATGACATGTCCACAATCGCGCTTCCTGCTTCGCGCGCGATCTTCCATTTTTTTCGGGTAAATTCTTCTTCTGAAGCGAAGAAGGTGAAGTCCATGTGCTCCAGTTCATCGCGGCCCACCGGCTGCACCATGGAGACTTCATCCTGCACGCGCTCAAGTTGTCCCAGGGATTCGTCGTCATCCAGCAGCTTGATTTCAGCGGCAGGAAAGTTGCGCTCTTCCAGCACATCTTTCAGTTCTTTGCCTTTAAGTGTGGCCGCGCCCACAATAGCCACGCGAAAGTGGTTCTGTGTCTCTGTTTTCATCTTGGTTCCGGAGCTTCATTATAGGCGGGCGCCGCCGTTTCCGGGGGCCTTCTTCTAAAGACATAAGAAAGCCGGGTAAATATGCCGCTCAGCATGTATGTAACAGCCACAATAAACAGCATGTAATTGTGGAAGGCAAACAGCAGCCACAGGAAGGCGCAGATCAGAATCAGGATTTGGAAAGGGTGTCGATTGCGCAGGTTCAGGTCTTTAAAGCTGTAAAAGCGCCAGGTGCTGACCATAAGAAATCCCACCACAAGCAGCAGGACAATCCAGATAGGCGCAAGCGGCAGATAAATAATCGGCTCGCCTCTGAAAAGGTGAATAGTTGCAGCCACCACGCCGGCGCCGGCAGGAATAGGCATGCCGACAAAATATTTTCTGCCCGGCCGTCCCGGATTGGAAGGCTGCGGGTTGACCTGAATATTAAAGCGGGCAAGCCTGCTGGCCCCGGCAACCAGAAAAATGAACGTCGCCAGCAGCCCTAACTGCATTACACGATCATGTACGCCCGGAAATCCCGATTGACGAAGCTGGTGAAAGCCCCACATCCATGCCAGCACCGCAGGTGCCACGCCAAAGGTGATCACGTCCGCAAGCGAGTCAAATTCACGGCCAAAATCGCTGGTGGTATTCATCATGCGCGCAATGCGCCCATCCAGACCGTCGGCCACCACAGCTACGCCAATCGCCAGCGCCGCATGATCAAAATGCCAGGGTTCCACAGGTGAGCCCAGGGCTGTCTGGGTCAGGGCATAATAGCCGGCTCCGATATTGGCAGCGGTGAAAAGCGAAGGCAGAATGTACATGCCTTTGCGCATGCGCCGCTTTTCTTCCGGCGGAAACTGGTCTTCCCAGCGCCGCTTTGGCATCGGAATCTTCATCGGACCGCTCCTGTGCTCTGGCGCTCTGGAGTGAACACCGGCTTTGGAATTGTCACGGCCAGAATTGAAGCTCCGCCTTTTACCCGATCACCCAGCTTTACTTTGATCTCTGAAGGTTGCGGGAAAATAACGTCTGTCCGGGAACCAAATTTGATCAATCCTACCCGCTGTCCGCGAACCAGCGTCTCTCCCGGCTTGTGATTGAAAACAATCCGACGGGCCAGCAGACCGGCAATCTGCTTAAAGACAACTGTCATCCCTTCGCCTTCCATGGTGACAATGTTCTGTTCATTGTCCTCTGCGGAAACGGCGCTCATGGCATTGCCAAACTGCCCTTTTTTATAGACCACGCTTTTAATTACCCCGCTAATAGGTGAGCGGTTTACGTGCACGTCAAACACGTTCAGAAAAATGCTGATCCGCGTACACGGAGTGCCATTCAACTGGGTGGAAGAAATATCGGTAACTTTGCCGTCCGCTGGGGATATGACCAGCCCTGCGGTTTCTGGTACGGTCCGCTCAGGATCGCGGAAGAACCAGAGAAAGAAAGCACCCAGCAACAGTGGGATAATTGCAAGGACTGCCAAATGCGTGAACCACAGCAATATGGCTGCGGCCAGCAGCATCCCCAGAGCGTAATAGATTCCATCCCGGACCATTTCCTCTAATTATAGCTAGGGAATCCTCGCGCGAACCGCAGTTCTTGAACTCGGCAGTATCAATCTTTTAGGTTCTTGCACTTTATGGTTCATTAATTTGCTGGTAAAAAGCCTATTCACAACGGAATTATTAAAAAATGATTGTTTTTACCTTTCCCTATATTTTTTGCCATGCTGCTGACTCTACTGTGATAAGAGGCAAGTTCATCCGTCAAAACTGCTGATAATTAAAGGGCACGGACCCGGAAGCCGTGCCCTTTACTATTTTGTATTGGACTCCACTGCCACCTTTATTCGCCATTTATCCCAGCGCTCTCTCCTAAATCATTGCATTTGTTCAAGTTCCAGTGTTCAATGCTTCCCGATGCGGCAGCATACAAAACTTCGCACCTTTATTTTCCTTTTCCTGATCGCCACTTTTACCTTACCGGCATGCAGCCAGCAAAAGCTGCCGGAAAATCTACAGCCCGTGGTGGATGAGCTGGACCGCATTGCTTCCGATCTGGTGAAAGATCCCAAGGCCGCCAGCTTTACGGTTGGCCTGGTGCAGAAAAACGGGCTGGTCTGGACCAAAAGCTACGGGTATGCCGATATTGCCCAGAAGAAATTAGCCAATGCCGATTCTGTGTATCGCATCGGCTCCATTACCAAGCAGTTCACTGCTCTCATGCTGCTTCAACTTGTGCATGAAGGCAAGGTGCACTTTTCAGATCCGGTGGAAAAATATTTTCCTGAGATCCACCAGGTAAAGGGCGAATACAAGAATGCTCCGCCGATCACATTGATACAGTTGGCCACGCACACGGCGGGATTAGACCGCGAACCTGAAGATACTGCAACCTATGTCAAAGGCCCTGTTGCCGAATGGGAGAAGACCCTGATTGCTGCGCTGCCACATACAAAATATTTGTATGAGCCTGGCACCCGTTTTTCTTATTCAAATATTGGCTATGCCATCCTCGGCGCGGCTCTCAGCCGCGCGGCGCATCAATCGTATCCGGAGTATGTAAAACAAAAAATACTGCTCCCATTGGGCATGACGCATTCTGATCTTGAAGCCACCCCGGCCATCCGACAGAACCTGACCATTGGCTACAACCGGGATGACGATAAGCTGGATGCTGACACAGCAGAAAAAGAGCACATCAGCGGACGTGGTTATAAAGTGCCGAACGGCGCCCTCTACACAACTGTTGCCGATCTGGCGCGGTTTGAAGCGTTTGAAATGCTGGGCGGGCCTGATAGCGTGTTGCCGAAAGAAGACCTGCGGGAAAACAATAAGCGGATTGTTGCCGGCGCGCGTGATTGGGATGGAGGGGGATACGGAATCGGCTTTATGGTTCAGCGAATGGCCGGACACAATCTTATCGGTCACTCCGGCGGAGTTGCAGGCTATGCGGCAATGGCATATTTCCAGCCGGAAGCTGGTACAGGAATCATCATCCTGCACAATGAGCTTTCTCCGGGAATGGAGAAACTTCTGCTGGCTTTTGCGCAAAAACTGGAAGTGAAAACAGCGCCTGAAAATGGCGCTCAATAGGCAGCACAGCCGTGAAAACTATAAACCTCTCCTCCCGGGTCATTGGCCCGCTGAAAGGAGAGGTTTTGATAAGGCCCTGTTAGGCGACCTGCATCTGAGAGCGCCTAAATTCCTGCTCAATCATCTGCATCTGGTCTTTTAAATGCAGTTTGAGCTTTTTAATGCGCACTTCTTCCAGCTTCTCATCTTCAGTCAAATATCTTTTCTCGATAAGCGAGTGAAGACGCTGGCTATGTTGGTTGTGTTCCTGGGCCAGCCGGCGAAATTCTTCGTGGCTGGCAAGAAGCTGTTCGCGAACGGGATCCACCATTCCGAAGAACCTCCTGCTTAAGTTCTTTCACGGAACGTTAACATAGGGGCAGGGCCGGTTCAACCAAAATGGCACAGGATTATGAAAATTTAAATTTCAGCACAAGGGCATCCTCAGCAGGATTTTGGTAGTACATTTTTCGCCGCCCCGTTTCCTCAAATGCCAGTTTCCTGTAAAGCGCTCTGGCTGCATGGTTTGACTCGCGTACCTCAAGGAAAATCTGTTCCCCCCCACGATTGCGGACCAGTTCCAGGAACTCTGCCAACAAGCATGACCCAAGCCCCTTGTGGCGCCAAGAGTTGCTGATGGCGATATTTTCAATCTCCCATTCACCGCCAATCTGATGACCAATGATGAATCCGCAGAGTGTCTCATCCTGTTCAATCACCAATGCAGTCCTGTGCTGGTGCCCTGTATGCGCGAAAAGATTTTCGTATTCTTTGGGATTCCATTGCGCTGCTGTCGCGGACTCTACCGCAATTCTCTTCAATGCCGCGAGATCGCGGGCTTCCGCGGTGCGCACGCAGACCATTCAACGATTTCCCTTGAAGAAAATTTCTGCATCGGAGCGGCGCAGGTAGTTGGCATCCAGCGCCTCAACCGAAACGGTTTCACCCGCCAGCAATTTGCCTGCGCCAATATGCGCAATGATTTCACTGCCGGGCCTTGCAACCACGCTCACAGCGCAATGCGTGGCCGCCGCCAGTTCGGCGATAGACGCATCGTGGGTGATCACCCAGGCTGGTTCACCGGAATTTAAAGCAGCAATAAGGTCCTGCTGGCTCAATAATTGCTCGCGCTCCTTGACCAGCGCCTGTTCAGATTTGTCATAAGCGCCAAGGAAAACTTCTTTTCTTCCGGCATCCATAAGGGCAACAATTTTTCCATTGTGCTCTGACATCATTGCCAGCGCTTCCAGCACAGAAACCGTGGCAATCGGCGCGTGCAATGTTTCCGCCAGGCCTTTGATTGCGCTTAAGCCCACGCGCAAGCCTGTGAATGATCCCGGCCCGGAGGCAGCCACAAGCCCGCCAATATCTCCTGCGCCAAACCCGTGTTTTTTGAGTAATGCTGCGAACGTGGGAATGAGCTGCGCGGAGAATGTGCCCCCGGCAATCGCGGCAGATTCAATCAGGCGAAATGATTTCTCGTCCGCTTGAGCAAGGCTGATGCCGCCGGATGGACCTGATGTGTCGATGGCTAGAATGAGCATGTATTTTTCAAATGTCTTTTCTGAAATCCCGATCCTGAGCCAAGCGAACGGAGAGGAATCCCTAAGTTCTATTCTGACCCTGAGCTATTTGAAGCGAAGGAATTTCCTCTAGCAAGAATAAACTACGATGGCTCAATGCGTGTGATAGTTGAAAACGGAGTGTTTTGCGACGTGTATCTTGCAGCGTCACTGAATGTGTGGCAGCATCGAACTATGGAAGACATGGCCGAGATTGAACAGCTAAAACCGGCAGCCAGAAACGCATGGAAACGTCTTAAAGACGAATTTCCATTGTGGGCGACGCACCTGGGCATTCGCGACGAGGAATTGGAATTTGCTGTTCCAGCACCCTCTGGTTCAGCGGCTGGCCATTTGGTGGCGTTTACGAATGGGAATGATTTGTGGATACGTTTTAGTCCGCCTTATATGTGCTACTCCGCCGACAGCTTAAATGAGATGGTTTGGTTAATCCATCAGCTTACTGCCGACAAAATCATGTTTAAGGTGACCATGAAGGGTGCTGAGTGGGTGGAGACCACCCTGACCAATCCACAAGAAAAGTGTGAGGCTATTCCCGGTCATTCGGTCCATCTCGTTTCATGGTCCGGCAGGTACGACAAGTTACTGGAGGCATAGAAGGGACTGGATTTTCCCTTCTCATTTCCCGCTAAGCCCTACCACGAACATCCAGAATTCTTTATCGTTGCGATAGGGCAAAAATGAATCATCCTGCGTTGGATCCGGCATAGTTTCGCCAGGAATAATATTGGCTTTCCGGTCAAAGGCTTCTTGCAGATGTTTTTTTGCACCTGCCAGATTTTTCTCTTCGGCATCCGCGCATGCAAGATTGTAATAGTACATGGGATAGTCCGGGTCGGCTGCTACTGCTTTCTCGAAAATGGCGCGGGCTTTTGCGATGTTTCCTGATATTCCGTAAGCCATACCCGCCTGATCAGTGACTACACGCATCATGGTTTTTGCTTGCGGCCCGGAAATATTCTTTTGTTCCAGCATCAGCTTTTCAAATACCGGCGCGGCGTCTGCATACATTTTGGCTTTATAAAGAATTTCCGCATAGACAAATATGTCATTGAACTGCGGGGTGTATTTCTCATTGAGTTGATAGCTGGCAAATATTTTCTTCAAATCATTGTCAGCAAAGCTGATGGGTGTTGCGCTATAAAACTCCAGATCGCCGCAGATGTCTCCCGTAGCAATAAAGCCGCGGACCATATAGACCGGCTTGCCATCATTACCCTTTGCCGTGTAGTTCACCATTGAAACAGGCAAACTGCCGGTCCGCGCGATTTCTGATGTCTCCAGAATTTTTAATGTTGGATTGCTTTTCTTTTCTGGGCCAAGAGCGCCATCGCGGCATTTTGCCGCCGTCAACGGTGCGTCTTCAGGAACTAGAAATAAAAATCCAAGAAAGCTCAGACGTCCTGACTCATCCTGACCGCGTATTCCTATTTCCTTGCCGCCGGGTTTTGCCGAAGACTGAATGACCCTGAACTGTTCGGCGGTCCAACTGAGTTGCCCAGGATGATCTACTAGCGTGAGTTTGAAATCATCATCGGCTGCATAAGCCAATGCTGAAAACCCTACAATCGCGACTGCCAGAAAAAGAAATTTGCTCCGCACCATGAGAAGAGAGTTTACTTGTGGAACTGGCTTTCTGACAGCAGCTTTTTTGAGCACACCTTTGATAACCGATAGAAGAACTTGTTTCAAAAAGTCATTTTTAGTTTTGCCGAGATGCTGCGCGGCGGAGCCACCGCTGTTCCGGAAAACAGGCTGGCGAAGTTAATCACATTCACCCGGTTTGTGATGTTGCTGGCTTGCACTTGGAATTCAGCGCTACGCTGCTCCTTGTGAAAGAGTTCCACTCCCGCTCCCAGTCAATGGCGAAGTTGGGCCGCACGCGCTCACGATCAAAGTTCACACGGGATAGGATCTCAGGCCCGAACTGGGCCAATAAAAATGTTGGGGCTTCACCATCGCTCTCCGCGGGCAGTCCGCTTCCATACTGCACGCCACCAGCAACCCATATCTTCTTTGTGAGTTGAGAACGTGTGCTGAAGCGCAAAGTGTTCCGCTGGTCCTGGGTCACAGGAAAGCGGCTTGTGTCTGAAAGACTGGCGGCGTCACTGCCAAGAAACAGACCGCCAGTGATTGGTCCCTGCCCAGCGCCGGACTGATTGGAATAGCTCAATGTTCCTGAGAATCGCCCCCAATTCGGCAACTGCAGGCTGACTTCCTCTCCTTTAATGGTGGCTTTTGTAAAGGCGATCGGGAAGCTTACGCCGGTATCGAGCAGAACGTCGTCATCCGAGTAGTTGCGGAAATCGCGGCGGAAGATGTTGCTATCCAGCCGCAGCCTGCCGAAGATGGTTTTAGTAAAACCAAATTCATAGTAATTTGCGTGCGCGGGCTGCACAGGCAGCCGCACCACAATGGGATTGACCGAATCCAGCAGCGGAGAGCTGGCCAGCAGAAGATTTTCCATGGCGGGCGTTTGAAAAATACGGTCATAGGAAGCATGCACCAGCAGATTTAAAGACGGAAAATAGTGCGATACGCCAAGACGCGGGCTGAAAGCCGATTGCCGCACAACAAAGTCATAATGATCAAAGCGCGCGCCCGCACTGAGGTTCCAGTTGCGAAAATGGGACTGGTCCTGCGCATAGAAAGAAGGTTCAAAATCTCCCTTCCTCTCTGCAAACTGAAAATTTTTTTGCGTCGCCGGATCAAACTGCGTGGGATCAGTAATTGCATACTGCAGGTTCTCATGGACAGCGCTGACCAGCGAGTCTATGCCGAATTTCCAGTCCTGATGGCCGCTGTGCGCGGCCACATCCGCGCGCACATATCCTTCAGTGTAGCCACGGTCCTGGGAAACAATCACCGGCGTTGAAGAAGCATTGGACGAAAGCGCGCTGCCTGCGTTGCGTATGCTGCCAGCAAAGGTGAATAGGAGACGCGTTGAGACTGCATGCTGAAAATCTATCTGTGCGGCAGTCTCCTGGTCTGAAATATTCTGTCGCTGCCCCGCTTGTTGCTGGACAAGTTCATTCGGCACAAGGAAATTGACGGTTCGATGCGCAAAGGAAATACGCACGCGATCTAATTCCGAAAGGTCGCGCTCAAAAACAGCTTCAAATCCGCTGGAATTGCCAGTGTTGGTAAAGTTCGCCAGTACAGGCGGATCGAGATAACGGCGGGTATGGAAGCCATCTGCATTCAAAAAAAAGCGGTTCTTCCTTTCCGCGTACGATAAGCCGCCAGCAGCGCTTGCCGTGGAAAAACTGCCGCCACTGAAGTCAAGCTCGCCGTGCAGACCGGACGGCATATTTTTTTCTGTATTTACTTCAATCACACCGCCAAGCTTGCGGCCGTACTCCGCCGGATAACCGCGGTCAAAACGCGCATGGATTGAACATTGTCCGCGTCCAATGCGGGAGCGAACGCGGGAGAGCGGTTCTGCGTGAACGACAATCCGTTAACTACATACTGCACGTCGTATTCTGAGCCGCGCGGATGTAGTATTCCGTTTGCCTCATAGAGCCAGCCAGGTTCGGCATTGACCAGATCGGTAAGAGTGCGTCCGGGCTGGCTGGGAAGATGTTGAGCAATGGCCTGGCGTCCAATGGAATAAATAGCGTTTGTGCTTTGAGCGTCGATCAAAGTGGCGGAATCGTTTACCTCCACTTGCGTTGTAAGCGGCGCGATGCCCAGGGTCACGGAAATCCTGACTGGAACTTCAGAATGGATTTGCACCAAACCGGCCCAGGGAACAAATCCTTTGGCGGAGAGGCCCAGCTTGTAAGTCCCGAAAGGAAGCTCCTGAATCGTGCGCATGCCGCTGGAGTCGAGCGCAAAGCCGGCATGAAACTGGTTTGAAGCACTGGTCAGCTCGGCATGCGACGCCAGCGCCGCGCCTTGCGGATCACGCACTTCAATCCGCAGCTCACCACGCGCACGCTGCGCCGCGGCATGAAAGCTGGTCAACATTAAACTAAAAAGCAGAACTGCAAAAAGCGCGGGTTTTACAGGCTGTGCCATTCCCATCCGCAACAGGAGAAAACTTTTACAGAGGTATGCCGAATTATTGTGAAAAGCAGTTCTGCTTTAACCTTTGCGGTCTTAGCCGTTACGGCTTCACTGATTATTGTAGCGGTCAATCCAGAATGCAAAGGATGACTTTTGGCAGGATTGTCTCTGAAAAATGAATTGTGTAAGCTGGCGCAAGCTGCTGCTGCATGCAGGCTGTTCAGCAACTCCGCATGAGCACCGCCGCTTGGTCCCTTTGCTCAATAGCAAGGTTGCTGCAGCCCAGACTTGATGATCGAGGGGCCATGTTCAACTCAAATTGATTCAGATGGCCACCATGCGGTCACGGACTTCATCCTAGTAAAGAGACACCCACCCCTCAGGAGGAGACTAGATGAAGTCACTCAGAATTCTTTCATTGCCATTACTCGCGTTTATATTCATGGTTGCCGGTTGCAGCAATGACAAAGCGGCAACCGCGGATGCCAATCAACCTTCCGGCAGTAATACCGCCTCTGCCGCCAATGCTCCATCGAATGCTGACCAACAGTTTATTGACAACGCAGCCAAGGGAAATCGCGCTGAAGTTGAGTTGGGCCGCATGATGGAAAGCAAGGCGACAAATCCCAAAGTGAAGCAGTTTGCCCAGATGATGGTGAAAGACCACACTGACGCCATGAATCAATTGCAGCAAATGGCACAAGCAAAGAACATTACACTGCCCAGCGGACTACCCAGCGATGCTCAAGACCTGCAGCAGAAGCTCAGCAGTGACAAGGGAGCGCAAACGGACAAGGACTACATCAGCGGCATGGTGGAAGACCATCAGAAAGACGTAAAGGAATTTCAGGACGCGGCGCAGAACGCCCATGATCCAGACGTGAAACAATGGGCAAGCACCATGGTGCCAAAACTTCAGCAGCACCTGCAAAAAGCGGAAGCCATAAATTCAACCATAAATAAATAATTCTGTTTGCGGAAAGCCCATCTATGCCCAAAAGCCCATCTTCAAGGATGGGCTTTTCTGTGTAACCTACAGCTTACCTCTGCGCAGCAGCTTGGGATGCAGCCAAAGACTTTCTTGAACTTTTGGCATTGCCGCGCATCTAATGGAACAGAGGCGTGCAGATGCTGGATTTCTTAAAATTGGTAAAGTCGCCGGAGCACCGGAAAGCATGGTTTGTTGCCATTATTGCCGACGCAATTCAGTTGGTGGGGTTGCCGCTGTTTGTGGAAGGCGCGATTTCTCCCGCTGATGATGCGCTTGATGTAGCTACTGCGCTCATTCTCTCCCGCATTCTGGGCTGGCACTGGGCTTTTTTGCCGAGCATGGCGGCAAAGCTGGTTCCTGGGCTTGACCTCTTTCCCACATGGACAGCGGCCGTTTTCTTCGTCACCCGAAAAGAAATTCATGATGGTGGCCAAATGCAAGTGGAATCTGGCCAACCCGAGATACTGCGGCCTGAAGAGATACCTCCTGCGCGCAGATTTTAAGCAGGTCCCCATACACGCATCTCATCAATTACTCATTTAATATTCGCGCTGCGGCTCGCCATGAAGTGCGTGCGGTCTTTGATCGCGGGTCGCGGTAAAATCAGAAGCAGTTTGCAATAAAGGAGAGCAATGCTTACTGCACTGGTTTGGTGGATCATTGTCGGCCTGATTGCCGGATGGCTGGCAGGCAAGATCATGAAAGGCTCAGGCTACGGCCCTGGCACGGACATTGTTTTAGGCATGGTAGGCGCTATTGTGGGCGGATGGATTTTACGGCTTCTGGGCTTTTACCACTCCGGCGGGCTTATCTCTTCTATTTTGGTAGCAACACTGGGCGCGGTGGTGCTGGTATGGCTGGCGCGAAAGCTGAAGTGAACGTTTTAAAAGATTTAGCAGAATATTCAGGCGCGAAAAGTTTTTTCCGGCAGCAGCAGAGGCAGGGAAATCACAAGAAGAAGCACCATAAAAATTGCGCCGTGAAACAAACGTGCCATAGGACCTTCAGCTACAACCATGGCACAAAGTTCACCTAAAGCATTCAGCGTCATCATTGCGCGCAAGAGCCGGTCACGAGTGTTGAAATATCTGCTTTTAAATATTTTCACCAATAGAGTAGCTGCGGCGATTCCGCCAGCCAAGTGAAATACATCCCGAAGAACTCGCATCAGAACCAAGATATTTAAAGACAAGGTTTGTATCCCCTAGCCCAGCAGCCGCGCTGCGTCCTTGGCAAAATACGTCAGGATCAACTGCGCCCCCGCGCGGCGGATGGAAGTCAACGACTCCATCATTACGCGGTCACGCTCCAGCCATCCATTGCGAATGGCCGCCTGCAGCATGGCGTATTCACCGCTCACCTGATATGCGGCAATAGGCAGATCAAAACGGCGGCGCGCCTCGCTGATTACATCCAGATAGGGCATGGCGGGCTTCACCATGATCATGTCCGCGCCCTCTTTCACGTCGAGCGAAATTTCGCGCATCGCCTCGCGAATATTTGCACCGTCCATCTGATAAGAGCGGCGATCACCAAATTGCGGAGTGGAATCGGCTGCCTCGCGGAAAGGCCCATAAAAGCCTGAAGCAAACTTGGCCGCATAAGAAAGAATGGGCGTGTTGATGAAGCCGGCCTGATCCAGCGCCTTGCGAATAGCTGCCACCCGGCCATCCATCATGTCAGAGGGGGCAATAATATCCATGCCCGCTTTCGCCTGGGCCACGGCGGTTTTGGCCAGGATTTCCAGCGTGGGGTCATTCAATATCTCGTATTCAATTTCTGCAGCAGCCTGTGTGGCTGCCGCGCTGGTACGTCCGTTCCCGGAACTACCCCGCTTTGATGCCGTTGAGCTTCCAGCAACAGGTTTTTTCTGCACCACGCCGCAATGCCCATGGGACATGTATTCACACAAGCACACATCGCCTATCACCACCAGATCGCGCACCTCGCGCTTGATGGCACGTGTTGCCCTCTGCACAATGCCGTCTTCGGCCCAAGCTCCGGTTGCGGCTTCATCTTTCTTTTCCGGCAGGCCAAAAAGAATGATGCCGCCCACGCCCAGCGACTTGGCATCTTCAGCCTCTTTTACAGCTTCATCCACGGAGAGGTTAAACACGCCCGGCATGGAGCTGATCTCTTTGCGCACGCCTTCACCCGGACAAACAAATAAAGGATAGATAAACCCTGTGGGCGTAAGGCGGGTTTCACGCACCAGCGACCGTAAAGAGTCGGTCTGGCGCATACGGCGGAGGCGGGTGACTGGAAAGGACATGATTAGGCGTAGTTTAGCAGAGTTTATCGGGATTTTAAGAGATCATCATAGTCTTTACTCAGGCCTGTACTTATGCTCTCCAGCGTCTGCTGGATGATCAGATCTTTATAGGCTTCCTGTGCAATCATTTGAAACTTCTCTACGGGTACCTGCTTCAAATCGCGGTCTTTCATGGTGACCTCCATCAGGCTGCCAATCGTAATTATTCCGTTCAGCGCCTGCTCCTGCATGGAAGTAAATGTCTGCTGCGTGAGATAGACATCTGTATAGCGGGTTAACTCCTCATATTTCATATAGGTTACAGCGCCGCTGGTAGTGGCTGTTTGCCATGCAGTGGAATAGAGGTCACGGAGTTCAATACGGAAATTCATGGTTTGGCCCTTGAACACCTTGCGATCTTTCTCTGCGCGATGCATCAGATCAATAATATGGTTTAAGTCAGCCTCTCGACGATGGAGCTCTGTAACGGCTTCGTCCACTGTCTCTTTATTTTTCTTGAGCTCTGTCGTGATATTCTCCCGCGCCTCACGTACCAGCGCCCGATGATGGAACCACTCCACAGCCCCTTCCATCCCTAGCGCAATCAGGATGCCCAGTATTACCGTGAACATGTGAAACAGAAATTCTTTTTTGGAATGGATTGGGCCTTCTGGATGATGGATTTCCATGAGTCTCCTGGGTTCTTATGGCATCATAGCTGGTCTGTGATTCTGTAAACCATCGGCTTTGCGCTAGTATCTTATACGCTCATTATGCAGATTTGCGCGTCGTCTTCTTTCTCCAAGACCGCGTGTGCGCTAACATCATATTTACATGGTTCCTTCTCCGCTCCAGCATTCCTCTGCCCGCGTCCTGGAATTTGACCATTTCGGTGGCGTGCTGGCGGCTTATGTCAGCTCACCGCTGGGCAAGACCCGGGTGTCGCAACTGGAGCCCTCTTCTGATCGCGAGTGGATCAACCAGCAGCAGCAACTTGCCGATGAGACGCGCCGCTTTTACGTTGCTGGTGGCCGGTTTGACTTCAATGGCATCTTTGACGCGCATAATCTTCTGGCCAAAGCGCGCATTCCCGGCGCAGCGCTGGAAATTGACGAGTTGCGCGATCTGGTTCTGCTGGTGGACAAAGCCTCAGAGTGGCGAGGGATGGCGCTGCATCCGCCTGACGCAATTCGCGAGCACTGGCGCGGCATGCTGGAACTTACTGAACAGATTGCCGACTTCGGCCCGTTGCTGCGCTTCTTCAGCAGCAAGATCCAGCCGGATGGCACCCTGGATGATCGTGCCTCGGCGGAGCTAAGCCGCATTCGCCGAGAGATAGAAAAACAAAAGCGCGTGATTCAGGAATCACTGCGCGGCTATTTGCGCAGGCTGGCAGAGGGCGGCGCGGTACAGGATGAGTTGGTCACCATTCGCGGTGAACGTTTTGTCATCCCGGTAAAAGTTGAGCAGCGTAGGCGCGTGAATGGCGTGGTGCATGGCGCAAGCTCAAGCGGGCAGACCGTGTTTGTTGAGCCGCTAGAAACCATTGAGCAGAACAATGATCTTGTGCGGTTGCTGGAAGAAGAGCAGGCGGAGATTCGGCGCATTTTGCAGGAGATGACTGAGCGGCTGGGCGAACACAGCCCGGCTATTGCTACAGCCACCAACACAATGGCCGAAATTGAGCTGCAATATGGCAAAGCGCGTTTTGCCGTGGACTATGACTGCGTGCGCCCTGAGCTTACGGAAAATTTTCTTGAGCTGCGTTCAGCGCGGCATCCGCTGCTGGAGCGCAACCTGAAAGCCAAGGGCGGCAAGGTGGTGCCGCTTACGCTGGAGATGGACTCGGCACATCGCCAGCTCATCATCAGCGGCCCCAACACCGGCGGCAAAACCGTGGGACTGAAAACCGTGGGACTGCTGGCGCTCATGGCGCAGGCCGGTATCCCCGTGCCTGCCAACTCCGCGCGGCTGCCGGTTTTTGACTGCGTGCTGGCTGATATTGGCGACTACCAATCGATTGAGCAGAACCTTTCCACGTTCTCCGCGCATGTAACGAATATTGATTTTATTTCGCGCACCGCCACCGCGCATTCCCTGGTGCTGCTGGACGAGCTCGGCTCCGCCACTGATCCTGAGGAAGGTGCGGCGCTGGCCGTGGCCATTGCCTCGCATTTCCTGCGCAGCGGCGCAATCAGCATCATCTCCACGCACCATACTTCGCTCAAGGTTTATGCAGCCAACAATCCCGGCGTGCTCAACGCTGCCGTGGGCTTTGATGAGAATACGCTGCAACCAACGTACGAGCTGCGCGTGGGCGTGCCCGGAGCTTCAGCGGGCATCAACATTGCGCAGCGCCTGGGCTTGAACCGGCAGATCACGGATGCCGCGCGTGAACGCTTGACCACGCAGACGCAGGACATCAGCAAGTTTCTTGACCGGTTGCACTCCGAGCTGCGTGAGCTTGAACAGGAACGCCAGGCGGCGCAAAATCGCGAACAGGAGCTTGGCCGCGAGTTGAAACGTTTGGAGGCTGAAGGCCAGCAGGAGCAGCGGCAGAAGACGCGCGAATTTGAGCGCAAAATGGAATCTCTGCTCAAAGATTTTGAATACCAGGTGCGCGAAGCAGTGAGTGCTGTGCAGGACCGGGCCGCAGCACAGAAATTATCGAAACAGGCGGAGCAGCGTATCGCCAAGCTGCGCCGTGAATTCAAAGAGCAGTTTGATGCCGGCGTGGTGGCGCACAAAACCGGCTCTGACCGCAATGATCCCAACGCGCGTCCGCATGAGGTGAAACATATTTCAGAAGGCGATACCGTCAAGCTAAAGTCTCTTGGCCGCACTGCCGTAGTCAAACGCAAGGTGGATGAGAACACCTTTGAAGTGGAAATGGGCGCCATGAAGATGAAGATTCCGCGGCATGACGTGGCGGAAGTCTTTTCCACTGGCGGACAAACTCCGCGCAACGCGCCGAATCCCGTGGCGGCAGCACGATCACGCGGGATTTCTGTTTCACTCAAAGAAGATGCTTATGCGCCCACGGAGATCAACGTGATCGGCCGCAACGTGGACGAAGCCACGGACGAGGTGGAAAAATTTATTGACCGCGCTTATCTGGCCGGGCTCACGCGTGTGCGAATTGTCCATGGCAGCGGCATGGGCATTTTGCGCAAAGCCCTGCGCCAATACCTGCAAAAACATCCGCACGTGGCCAATGTCTCAGAGCCCCAGCAGAATGAAGGCGGCGCAGGCGCGACCGTGGTGGAGTTGCGGGAGTAAAAGAGATATTGGCGCCAAAAATCCCCCCGTAAATAAGCAGAGCCAATGCGGAATTACATTGATGTCAATAATTGACAATTATTGTTAGTAGCATCTAAACTGCTCTTTATGAATGTGAACCTTGGCCCAGTATTTGATGACTTTGTGGCCGATCTGCTTGAGACCGGGTTGTACCAGTCACAAAGCGAGATCCTGCGGGAAGGTTTGCGCCTGCTCAAGGAGCGGGAAGAGTTGAAAAAGCTCCGGCTTGCGGAGATTCGGCGGGAAATTGCTCTTGGAGCCAGTCAAGCCGATAAAGGGGAATTCCTGGACGGAGCCCGGGTGTTCGCAGAGGTCCGCCGCAAGAGCAAACAGCGAAACCTTGCAGCACGAAAAAAGACACGGTGAAGAAAGCCTTTGCCCTTACGCCGCTTGCCGCACGCGATTTAAATGAGATTTGGGATTATCTGGCGAGTGACAGTCTTCAGGCTGCGGATCGGGAGCTGAATGCTTTGGAAAAAGCACTGCACGGGCTGGTTAAGAACCCTGGCAAAGGCCACAAGCGAGAAGAGCTTGCCGATAGCCGGCACAGGTTCTTTCTGGTCTATTCCTACCTGATTGTCTATCGCCCGGAAACGAAACCATTGCAGATCATCCGCATACTCCACGCCGCACGAGATGTTCAGGCACTTCTGAATCTTCCAGCGGACATTTCATAATGCATCCAATGACTGAAGGCATCCGCGCACGACTACGATCCTTGCAGAAGTAAAATGAAAGTACGGACAATGAGGATGGAGTTGGGAGATTTGGTGATCTGATGATTGGGAAATCAATAGAGCGGAAGCACACTACTCAGAACGGACAGCCTCCTCCCAACGGGCAGCCTTCTGGAGTCCAATCTTTCTCGCACGCGTGGCGCGCGCTGCGGCACCGCAACTTCAAGCTTTTCTTTTTTGGGCAGAGTATTTCGGTCATTGGCACATGGATGACGCGGCTGGCCACAAGCTGGCTGGTTTATCGCTTAACGCATTCGGCGCTGCTGCTGGGCGTGGTGAGCTTTGCGGGGCAG
>DASRCD010000057.1:0-3879 GCA_035653315.1 Candidatus Angelobacter sp. | reverse complement strand
GGCATAGAACTGGCCACCAGCGAAACCGATGTTTTTTTTGAGCGGTTCCTGTTTCCTTCTTTGCTCAAACAAGACCCCCGCTATTTTCGCAATCCTGACCTGCCGCTGTTTCACCGCGTGCTTTATTCCATGAGTCGGGTCTTATTCACGCGCAGCGATAACGGCGGCGAAACAATCAATGGATCAAGAATCCTGGGCAGCGCGGCTTCTCGCGCCATTGCCGATCTTTATGTTCCTGGCGCCCAGCAGGGAATTCGTCCCATTGCAAGCTGCGTTACCTTTACCATGGCGCGCGATGCTGGGATGAATCTGCTGCACGAATTCTGGCCCGACCTTCGCCACAAATTCCTTCATCGTTAAAAGCACAGCCACACTGGCTATACAACTTAAAGCGCGCCGCTTAAGCCTGTCCTTCCGGTCCAAAGATTGAAAGCAGATGCCCATCCAGGTCTTTGAAGTGGGCGACCCAGTCAGTGGGAGTGACCTGATGAGGTTCACTGACAAAGATCACGCCAAGAGCAGAAAGCGCTTTGTGCGTGCCGCGCACGTTATCAACACCAAAGACAACTTCCGTTGCGCCGGCGACGTTGGGGTTCTGGCCTGCAAGTCCGCGACTCAAGCCAAGCATGATGGCGCCACATTGCAACAAGGCCAGCGAAGACTCCTGCATGATGACTTTGAGGCCGAGTTTTTCTTTGTAAAAAGAAAGGGCCGTTGGAACGTCGCGCACGCCGAGCATGATGGCGTTAATGCGGGAAAGTTGTACGGTATCTGCCATAAATTGACCTCAGGAAAGTGCTGATTGTACTCCTTGGCAATTCAGCCGCCTATAAGCATCGTCATGACCACTAAAATGGCGCGGTCATCTTGCGACTGCCACTGCATGACTTGCGGCACGCAGGATTGCCTGTGCTGAGAGTTCAATGTCTTTTTCCGTAGTTGACCAGTTCGAAACCGAGATGCGCATCGCTGCCATATTGTGCCACGTGGTCCCGCTCAGCCAGCAGGTCCCATCCTTCTGCACCCGTTCTACAACCGCGCGCGTGAAATCGTCAGAATCATTGAAACGCACAAGCACCTGATTGAGGACAACATCATTGATTATCTGAACGCCGGAATGCGGGCGCAGCATGTCCGCCATCTGGCGCGCACGAGCACAGCAACCTTCCACCATTTTTTGAACACCGCTGCGGCCCAGATGCCTGAGCGCAGCGTAAACGGTGAACCCGCGTCCACGGCGGGAGAATTCCGGCGTCCACTCAAATGGATCACGTTCTTTGTTCGATTGCACCAGATAAGCCGCGCTCACCGTCATTGCAGCTCGATGCGCTTCCGGATGCGCGCACATAATCAGTCCGCAGTCATACGGAACATTGAGCCACTTATGGCCGTCTGTTGCCCATGAATCCGCCTCTTCAACGCCGGCAACTAAATGCTTGAGCGGGTCGCTGACGGCAGCCCACAGCCCAAATGCTCCATCCACATGCACCCACGCGTCTTTTTCATGTGCGGCAGCCGTAATTTGCTGGATGGGATCGAAAGCGCCGGTGTTCACGTTGCCAGCCTGGGCACAAACAATGGTGGGGCCGGTGCATTCTTGCAGAGCTTTCACCAATTCGGCGGCAATCATTCTGCCCTGGCCATCTGTGGGAATATTGATTACGTTGCGTGTACCCAAGCCAAGCATACGCAGCGCTGTATGAATGGTGACATGCGCCTCATTGCCAAGGATGACGTTAATTTTGGGCGCACCATTCAAACCATCCAGTTCCACGTCCCAGCCTGCCTGCCGAAGCACGTAATGCCGTGCCGCAGCCAGGCCGGTGAAGTTGGCCATGCCGCAACCGGTAACAAATCCAACGCTGGATCCGGCGGGCAGGCCCAGCAGTTCAAGCAGCCACTTCGCGGCAACCTCTTCCACAACAGAGGCGGCGGGAGATGTGGCATACAAGCCTGAATTCTGGTCCCAAACCGAGGTCAGCCAGTCAGCCGCCGTGGCCACCGGCAAGCTGCCGCCGATCACGAACCCGAAATAGCGTGATCCGGTCTGGCCTACAATTCCTGCTTCTGCGCAATGGGCCAATTCTGCAATCACTTTTTCTGCATCCTTGCCCTGCTCCGGCACTGGAGTTGAAGCGCCGAACGCCTGCCGAAGCTGATCGGGTGTGACAGGCGGAAAGACAGGCGATATCTCACGCCTGCTGTAATAACTGTAAGCAAGATCAGCGACCTTATGCAGCAACTGCTCATGGCCCATAAAAACTCCATTTTCATTTTCCGTCGACTTTGCTGATGCTGTGGATAGCTTATCAACATAACGGCAGGGATGCCGGTAAAACTGAGAGCAGTATCCATCCTCAGATGAGTTGGGACTTATTCCCTTATCTTCCCTTCGCTTCGCTTCTTTTTTATCAATGACGGTTACTGCCAAAAGTAACAACCGCGCCGGACTTCCCTGCCAGCGCGGCTGTGACTGCTGTGGTCAGATCAATATTTAAATCCCGGCGCCGTTCGGCGATCAAAGATGGATTGAGCGGCGGGTGGCAGCAACGCGGGAGGCGCAGCCTGTTGCATTGCGACCTCCTCACCAAGTATCTCCAGGACTTGCGAGCTTTTTTCAAGATAAATGTGTGAAAGATTTTGCGGTTGTTTTTTGTTTTTAACTTTGAAAACCAGTTTGGTTTCAGACACAGGTTTTCCGTTATCCACAACCCGCGTCATCAGCATGGCAACGGCGTGTTCTTTTGCATCGCGCAAGGCGAGCAATCCATTTCCGACAAAAATAAATTGATAACGGCCGGGAGAGAATGTCCGGGAGCCAACGTTGAACTTGAACGGCACATTGGCCGTGAGAACGTCATAGGTGCGCGCCTGCGCCACCATGGGGAAAAGACATGCTGTGAACAGTACTGCAAGCAGGGTGAAATGCACTGAAACTTTCATGGTCTCCATCTCATCCGTTGAATTAGCGCGGTCGCGGTGGAGAACACGCGGAGCCCAAGAGAGAAGCCCCCTCCGCCTGCTGTTCCACCGCAAATTCCCGACGCTTGCCAATTGGACTGGCTTGCACCGCTATTAGATTTATTGTTTGTTTTCATCTAATTTATGAATTACGCTCATGGCTGGGACGGAAGGCAAATGATAGAAACTAAACTTGAGATTCGTCACCTGAAACTGGTGGCCACCGTGGCGGAAGCCGGCACGGTCACCGAGGCGAGCAAGCGGCTGCATGTAACGCAGTCCGCATTGAGCCATCAATTGCGCGACGCGGAGGAAAAACTTGGCGCCGCGCTCTTTCTGCGGCTGGGAAAAAAGATGGTGCTCACACCAGCGGGCGAGGTGCTGCTGACATCAACGCAGCGGGTATTGGAAGAGTTGCGCAACTGCGAGCGGTTAATCGCGGGGGACGGAAAGACCGGCGTGATCCGCTTGAGCACGGAATCTTATACGTGTTATCACTGGCTGCCGCCGCTGATGAAGGAGTTCCACAAAAAATTTCCCGGAGTGGAGATCCAGATCGACGCAGGCTCCAACACCATGACCGCATTGCTGGAAGGCAAGTTGGACGTGGCCATTGCATTTTGTACCGCGCAACCTAATAAAAAACTGATACGCCAGACGACCTTATTTGAGGACGAAATGCTGCTGGTGATGTCGCCCCAGCATTCTCTGGCAAAAAGAGATTATGTACGTCCGGCGGAGTTAGCGGGAGAGACCATTCTGGTTTATCCGCCGAGAGCGGAAAGCATGCTGCTGGTCCAGGTAATGCAACCCGCAGGCGTTGCGCCGGGACGCGTGATTGAAATTCCACTTACCGAAGGGATGATTGAACTGGCAGCCGCCGGGACCGGCATTGGAATGCTGGCGACGTGGGCCGTG
>DASRCD010000056.1:0-5682 GCA_035653315.1 Candidatus Angelobacter sp. | reverse complement strand
GCGAGCAGGGCCGTATCAGAGCGCAGCGCATCCAGTTCACGACGGCATTCTCCGCACGTGCCAAGATGGGCCTGCAACGCCGCCAGGTCCTCAGCATTATCGAGCGCGCCCATGGCATAGAGCGCCAGTGCTTCAGCGTATTGTGGATGCCCGTTCATGCGAATGCTTTTCTCAAGGCCAGCAACCCTGTGCGGATGCGGGTTTTAATGGTCCCCAGCGGCTCGCCGGTTTTACCGGCGATCTCCGAATGCGTCATGCCTTCAAAATAGGCCATTTCCAGCGCCTTGCGCTGGTCTTGTGGAAGCTGCGTTAAAACTCCCCGAACCTTTTCCACCGCCAGTTTCTGAGATGCCTCGTTCTCCAGATCAACGCCACAGGAAATAGGCAATTCATCAATATCATCTTCCATCGGACGCTTCCGCAGATGGTCAATAGCCCGGTTGCGTGCAATGACAGCCAGCCATGGCGCAAGCCGTCCACGATCTGAATCAAAAGCCTGAGGATTGCGCCAGAGCTGCAGAAATACCTCCTGCACCACGTCTTCAGCGCCGGTGGTATTGGCCAGCACACGCAAGGCAACGCCATACACAATTCCGGAATAGCGATCATACAAATCAGCCATGGCGCCCTGGTCTCCCGAGCGAATGCGCGAGATCAGGACTGCGTCATCTGTAGGATCTGGCGTTTGCGTGCTGCTCACGCGCATCTCTCTCGCTTTCCTAAGAGTACGAATTCTATTGCTGATTGGATTGGCTGCGCAGTTCCAGGCAGGCGGGCTTCCTGCCGGAGCTTCCAGTACCATCGTAACAAATCTTTTTTCACCCGGTCGTTTTTCACCCAGAACAAAGGTATTGCGCAGTATTGCCTAGCGCGGCCCTCGTGATACTATCAGCCGCATGCGGACTCGAACGCTTCTTTTTACTTCCGTTGTAATTCTTTTTTCCGTATTTTCATTTGCTGATACAGCCGATTTCACCATTAAGAAAATTGGCGAAGGCGTATATGCTGCCATAGGTTCTGATGGCGGCAAAGCTGGAAGCAACGCCGGTTTTGTGATTGGAACCAATGGCGTGCTGGTGATTGATACGTTTGAGGATGTTGGTCCGGCGCGCGACCTGCTGGCGGAGATCAAGAAGATCACGAACCTGCCAGTCCGCTTTGTGGTGAATACCCATTACCATCTGGACCATACCGGAGGCAATGCGGTATTTGAGCAAGCCGGCGCAACCATTCTGGCACATCGCAACTTGCGGGGCTGGTTGAATACTGAAAACCTCAAATTCTTTGGGGCAAATCCCAAGCCGGAACAGAGGGCCAGGGTGGAAGCGTTGGTTCCTCCAGATGAGGTTTATAGCGACGCAGTGGACATATATCTGGGAAACAGGCAGATCAAAGTCCGTTATATGCTGGGGCACACCGGCGGCGATTCAGTGGTGATTGTGCCGGATGCCAACGTGGTTTTCGGCGGAGATCTGGTATGGCAAAAGCACCTGCCCAATTTAATTGATGCCACAACCAGCGAGTGGGTAAAGACGCTGGAGAAATTGCTGGCCGACCATCCTTCAGCCACTTTTGTTTCCGGCCACGGCGATGTTGCCACTGCCGCAGACGTAAAAGACTTCCATGATTATCTGGTCACGTTGCGGGAGGATATTACGAAAGCGCAGGCTGAAGGGAAAAGCGAGCAGGCATTGGTGGATGCAGTCTTACCGCAACTGAAAGAAAAGTATGGCAACTGTCCAGAGGCGACTACGCCGCCAACGCCAGTCACACCCACCGCTACGTGCTGGGGATTCTTCCGCGCTTTTTCCACCCGCGATATTTTGCAAACGGCTGCGGAGTTGAATGGCACCAAGAAAGTGCCTGTTCCTGCTGGAGAAGACACAACCACAAAATAAATCCAAGAGGGCCACTATGAATTGCCCGCACCCTCATTTTGCCTGCCAAAGCCGAAGAACATTCTTTGTTTCACAGCTCTCGCGGCCGTTTTCCTGTTCCATGCGGCTTGTGTTCTAGCGCAAATACCTGCGCCTCCGGTTACCCGGCAGGACAATGTAAAAGAGACAATTCACGGAGTTGAGATCGTTGATCCGTACCGCTGGCTGGAAGACCAGGACAGCAAAGAGACGCGCGACTGGGTGACTGCCCAGAATGCCTATACACATTCATTGCTGGATAAGCTGCCCCAACGCCATGAGATTTCCCAGCAACTGATGGATCTGTTAAAGCATGACGTTATAAGTGCTCCCGATCATGAAGCGGACTATTATTTTTTTACCAAGAAAGGCGCAGACCAGGATTTACCGAGTATCTACCGGCGCAAAGGACCAGCGGGAGCGGATGAACTATTGCTTGATCCACTTCCCATGAGCGCGGACCATACCACCAGCGTGACAATGCTGGACGTTACAGAAGACGCCAGCCTGATGCTCTATGCGGTGCGCCACGGCGGAGAAGATGAAATTGAAATGCGGATCATGGATTTAAACAGCCACCATGATCTGCCGGAAGTCTTTCCGCGTGCCTTGTATTCAGGCACTTCCTGGAAAAAAGACAAGAGCGGCTTTTATTACACCATTGGACATCGTGATTCAGGGCGGCGTATCTGCTATCACGCGTTGGGTTCTGATCCGGCCAAGGACACCGTGATTTTTGGCGAGGGATACGGACAGGACACGTGGCTTGATGCCGGCGTATCACAAGACGGCAAATATTTATTAATTGAGACCCAGGCTGGATGGGCAAAGAATGCGCTGTTTATTCAGGACTTAAAAAACAATGGGCCCATTCGTCCTCTGATTACCGGTATTGACGCTCACTTTTCCCCGCAATTTGCCGGTGATTTCCTGATTGTCCAAACGGACTGGCAAGCGCCGCACAACCGCATGCTGAAGATTGATCTTCGCGATCCCAGACAGGAAAAATGGCAAGAGATTGTGCCCACCACGCAGGACTCCATTGAGAGCTTTGCTTTAATCGGCGGAAAGCTCTTTGTGAATTACATGCACAACGTGACGACACGCATCGCAATCTTCTCGATAGAAGGCAAGCCGATGGGCGAAGTTGCGCTGCCTTCTGGCGGGTCGGCAAGAATCGCTGGCCGGTGGGACAAGGATGAAGGCATTCTTTCATTTTCGTCATACACGGTTCCCGCTTCCACGTATCGATATTCGGCTTCAACCGGCAAACGCGATTTGTGGTTCCGCAGCCCGGTGCCGTTTGATAGCAAACGTTATGAGGCAGAGCAGGTCTGGTATGTCTCAAAGGACGGCACAAAGGTGCCCATGTTTCTGGTGCATCGCAAAGGTTATAAGCCAGATGGCAAGACGCCCACAATCCTGTATGGCTATGGCGGGTTCAATCTAAGCCTGAACCCAAATTTCAATACATCAGCGGCGTTGTGGGTGGAGCGAGGCGGTACTTATGCCGTGGCCAATCTGCGCGGTGGATCAGAGTTCGGCGAAGCCTGGCACAAAGCCGGGATGCTGGACAAAAAACAAAATGTCTTTGATGACTTCATCGCCGCGGCGGAGTGGTTGATCAAGAATCGATATACTAATCCGGAGAAGCTGGCGATCTGGGGCGGAAGCAATGGCGGCCTGTTGATGGGCGCGGTTGTAACGCAGCGACCGGAATTGTTTCGGGCTGTAATTTGCGACCATCCTGATCTGGACATGGTGCGGTATTACAAATTCACCAGAAACAACAATCCTCCGGCGCTTCTGGAATACGGGAATGCGGCTGATCCGCAGCAGTTTAAGTTTCTTTATGCGTATTCGCCCTACCAGCATGTGCAGCCAAAGACCAAATATCCAGCCATACTTTTTACCAGCGGCGATGCCGATACGCGCGTTCCACCGGAGCAGGCGCGCAAAATGGCGGCGCGCATGCAAGCGGCAACTTCATCCGGCAATCCCGTGCTTTTGCTTTATGACATCAAGGCCGGACACTCAGGCGGACGCCCGTTCAGCCAGGCGGTGGATGAGCTTTCACTGAAATTTGCTTTTCTGGAATGGCAGCTTGGAGTTAAATGATGGACCGCAACTCAGGCGTGCGGAAGTGGAGTCCAGCTCTCAGGTGGAGCGTGATTGCGGCGGTTTGTGTGATTGCCGCGACCATCGTGACTTTTCTTCCGCCGTTGGCGCAGCCACTCTCCTACCACCAATTTGCTGACCAGCGCGCCATCTTCGGCGTGCCGCATAGTTTTGATGTTCTCTCAAACCTTGCTTTTCTGATTTCAGGTGTAACGGGATTATTTTTTGCGCTCAGAGCCGGTAAAACTCTGGATGCCGGGACGCGCTGGGCTTTTGCAACGCTTTTTGTAGGATTAATTTTAACCAGCGCGGGATCAGCTTACTATCATCTAGCCCCAGATAATCAGAGATTGGTATTCGACCGGCTACCTATGATTATTGCCATGTCCGGGTGTATTGGTGCGGTGATTGCCGACCGTTTCGGTGGTTCGACGGCGTGGTCACTGGCCGCAATGATTGCGTTGGGATTGTGGACGGTTCACCATTGGAATGTGGGAGAACAGACAGGCCACGGTGATCTGCGCTGGTATGTGCTTTACCAGGGATTAGTCATGATCGTGGGCGCACTCCTGCTATTGTTTTTTCCATCGCGCAACGGAGCTACTCCAGCATTTGTGATTGCCGTGACAGGGAATGTCGCCGCCAAGCTGTTTGAACTCCTGGACAAACCGGTCTTCGCGTTAGGCGGAATTATCAGCGGCCATACTTTAAAACACCTGAGCGCCGGATTGGCATTCCTGCCATTGGTGTTTCTGATACGAAGAATTGGGCAACAGCGGGTGGTGGAAGATTCCATGCGGCCCGATCTTGTATCGGTTGGTTCCGGGCGTTAACGCGTCTGTGGAAATAGCCGGTAAAAATTTCCAGTGGTCTGCCTGCCAATCTCTTCCTTGTTGGTCCCGCGCAGTTGGGCAATGGCTTCCGCCGTATTCACGACAAAACCCGGCTCATTGCGCTTGCCGCGATGCGGCACAGGCGCAAGATAAGGTGAATCGGTTTCAATCAACATGCGGTCCAGCGGCACCTGCTTTGCCGCCTCGCGGATATTCTCCGCTTTGGGAAAGCTGACGTTCCCGGCAAATGAGATATAAAAGCCGATATCAAGCGCCGCCTGCGCGTGCTTCCATTCACCGGTGAAACAATGCAGAATGCCAGGAAGACCGCTGGGAGCCCAATGATCGCGCAGCATTTGCAAAGTATCATCCCAGGCGTTTTCACTGTTGTTGCTGGGACGGCAATGAATAATGATGGGCAGCTTGGCGGCTTTTGCCAGCTCCATTTGGCGGCGGAAAACTTCTTTTTGCACATCCCGCGGCGAATGGTCGTAAAAATAATCGAGCCCGATTTCGCCCCATGCAATCAATTTGGGATTCTCCGCCAGTTGGGCCATCTCATCATAATCGGCTTGCGTGGCAACACTGGCTTCATGCGGATGCAGCCCGGTACTGGCAAAAATCCAGTCATGCTGCATGGCGATTTTCAGCGCACAATCATAGGTGCCAGGGCCTGTGCCGCTGCCGATGGCGAGGATGCGCTCCAACCCAGCTTGGCGCGCGCGTGTGAGCATTTCATCGCGATCGGAATCAAATTTATGGCCCTCAACATGGGCATGAGAATCGATATACAAAGTTTCCTCACAACAGAACCA
>DASRCD010000055.1:0-4402 GCA_035653315.1 Candidatus Angelobacter sp. | reverse complement strand
CCATCGCTTGAGCCTAAAAGAGCGTCACTGCAGCGATCGGGGTGCGGCATCATACCCAGCACGTTGCGTCCTTCATTGCAAATGCCGGCAATATTATCCAGCGATCCATTGGGATTTACTTCTGCCGTGATGCGGCCATCCGGCGAGGCATAACGGAAGATGATCCGGTTCTGCCGCCGTAAAGTTTCCAGCGTCTCAGGATCGCAATAATAATTCCCTTCCATGTGGCCGATGGGAATTCTCAAAACTTCTCCCGGCTTGCATGCATTAGTAAAAGGCGTATTGGGATTTTCCACGCGCAGGTCAACAAACTTGCAGATGTATTTCAATCCGGCGTTGCGCATGAGCGCGCCGGGAAGAAGCCCAGCCTCACACAAAATCTGGAACCCGTTGCAAATGCCGATGACCAATCCTCCGGAAGCCGCGAACTTTGCCACTTCCTGCATGATGGGCGCAAAGCGCGCGATGGCGCCGGTGCGAAGATAGTCACCATAGGCAAAGCCGCCAGGCACAATGATGGCGTCACAATTCTCCAGGTCACGCGAATCATGCCACAGCATGGTGGCCTGCTGGCCAGTGGCTGTGATGGCAGCGTTGTAACTGTCCTGATCGCAATTGGAGCCGGGGAAGATGATGACGCCAAATTTCATTATTTTATTCTAAATACTAAGATCGCCAATCATCAAACGTTAACAGTTTATTCATCTTCCTTTAAATCACAGCTCATAAATTGACTGCCGAACCTATTCGCCTGTCCGCGAGCACCTGACCGCAGAACATTATGCACACGAAAAATTGAGGAGGAAGATCCAGATGACAAGAAAAAGCTTTGCACAGCAACTCAATCTCTCAAAAGCAGCGCGCAGCATGGCCCTGCTGACCCTTGCCCTGCTTGGTCTGATGAGCGCTTCACTGGCCGCAACCTTAAGCGATGACCATAAAGACAAAGACAATGACCGCGAAAAATTTGCCATCGGTTTATGGGGCGATCTTCCTTACTCAGACCTTCAGGCACAGGTTGGAATTCCAAATCTGATTGCTGACATGAACAAGCAGGACCTGGCATTCACCGTCCATGACGGCGACCTGAAAGCCGGGAATGGCACACCGGGATCAGTAACCCCGACCACATGCGTTGATGCGCTGTACACACAGGCCCTTGGCTTCTTTAATGCATTGCGCGCGCCCGCCGCGTTCACCACCGGCGACAATGACTGGGCTGACTGCGACCGCCTCTCAAACGGCGGGTTTAATTCCCTTGAACGGCTTGACCACGAACGCGCGCTTTTCTTCAATACACCGTTCTCACTGGGCCAGCAAAAGATGCGCATGGAAGTTCAATCCACTCCGCTCTGCCTCAGCGTGAATGGGCCTGCGCCATGCGTGGAAAATCGCCGCTGGACCATGGGCGGTGTAACTTTTGTTACCCTGAACATTCAGGGCTCCTGCAACAATTTATGTGATACCAATCCTGATCCTGCGGAATTTGCCGCGCGTAACGCCGCCGACATTGCATGGATGAAAGACAGCTTTGCCGTAGCCAAGGCGCGGAATTCAGCAGCCATCATGCTGATCTCCCAGGCTGATCCGGGCTTTGATCTGTCCACGGGAGTGGGCGCGCCACTGCGCGATCCCAGGACTCTGGTTGAAACTGATGGTCTGCCGGACGGCTTTCACGATTTTCTGGTGGCCCTGCGCGATCAGGTAGTTGCCTTTCAAAAGCCGGTGGCTTACGTCCATGGTGATTCACACTATTTCCGCATTGATAAGCCATTCCTCAATGCCGCCGGCCAGCGCCTGGAGAACTTTACGCGTGTAGAAACATTTGGCGACAATCAGCAAAACGGAACGAATGATGTGAACTGGCTGAAAGTGTTCGTGGATGCCAATAGCCGTGAAGTTTTCAGCTACCAAACCCAGATTGTTCCCGGAAATCGCGTGGCGGTGCCCGCACCTGCAACAACTCCTGCACAGTAACGCAAGCTGCACAGTTAAAACAGTTAAAAAAGTTACGCCTAGAATGGCCCTTCAACTACTGGAGGGCCATTTTTCAGGGCATATTTGCATAAACATTCATTCTGGATGCCATCACCGGGAAAATTCCAGGGCGAAAGCCAGAAAAATCTTTTGCCAATTTAGATTCCGCGATCCATATCCACGGCGTGCTCCCCGGCATCTTTAATAAGTGCTATGGACTGGCGTTCACACGCCCGCACTACCGGCAATGCGCTCAAGAACTGGTTTATCGCCCAGTGCTTTGACTCGCTGGCTGTGGCGCTGCTCTGGCTGGCGGGCCTATGGATCATCCATATTCCCTGGGCCCCGCTCTGGGCCATCCTGGCCGGGGTGCTGCAATTCATTCCCAACTTTGGCGCGGTTATCACGATCATTGGCCCCGCGTTGCTTGGCGCATTCAGTTCAGATCACATGCGCTTTATATATGTGCTGATCCTGTTCGCCGTAATCATGGTGGTGGATGGTCTGCTCTTGCAGCCTTACATTATGAAGCGTACTGCCAAAGTGCCGTTCTGGGCGGCATTGCTGGCGCCAATTGTGCTGGGAATTATTATTCCGTTCTGGGGAGTTTTGCTGGCGCCGCCGCTGCTGGCGGTGATTTATGCGTTTCGAAGAAAGGCGGAAAATCCTCCGGATCAGCCCCGGCTGGATGTTCGATAACCGCGACGACGTTTGCGCGCGGGATAGGAGCTGGACGCAGGGCGCGCATTGCCAGAAACATTCCGCAACCGGCAAAGGCGATCCAGAGCAGGCTGAAATATATGCCGGTTACAAGATCATGTTTCGCGTGCGGCGGCAAAAGAGAGCTGATCGAATCAATGAGACCCAGAATGGCAATGAACATCTCCACAACAGAGGCCACCAGCATCGCGATGCGTTGTGTCCGGTTATATTGCGTCCTGCTGGAAAAGAGGTTGCGACAAAACAAAACCGCGTTCGGAAACACAATACTGCGCTGGCGGTGAATGAGATCCTGTTCCCATTGCTGCTGATTCATGCGCGCAAATAATACACCGAATCGTGCTATAATCTACTTTGTTTTCATGCGCTTGATTGCGCCTGCCGCTCTTTCCCGTCGGCTGTAAAATCTTGATTCCCTGAGGTTATCCACATGTCCGGCCATTCTAAATGGGCCACAATTAAGCACAAGAAAGGCGCGCTGGACGCCAAGCGCGGCAAGATATTCACCCGTCTGATCAAGGAAATCACCATGGCCGCCAAGAGCGGCGGTGGCGATCCTGAAGGCAATCCGCGTTTGCGCACGGCCGTAGCTGCCGCAAAGGCGGAAAACATGCCTGCGGACAACATCAAGCGCGCCATTCAGCGCGGCACCGGTGAACTGGAAGGCGTGAGCTATGAAGAAATCACCTTTGAAGGTTACGGTCCCGGCGGCGTAGCGCTGCTGGTGGAAGTCACCACGGACAATCGCAACCGCACCGTGAGCGAAATCCGCCATGCCTTTACCAAGGGCGGCGGAAACATGGGTGAAGCCGGCTCCGTGGCCTGGATGTTCCAGAAAAAGGGTTCCATTGTTGTCTCCAAGGCCAAATCCAAGGAAGACGATTTGATGAACATTGTTCTGGAACATGGCGGCGAAGACCTGAACGATGATGGCGATAACTGGGAAATTACTACTCCGCCCAATGCCTATGAGACCGTGCTGGAAGCAGTGAAGAAATCAGGCGCTGAAGTCGTGCATTCTTCCCTGGGCATGGTCCCGCAAACGTATATCAAGCTGGAAGGCGCTTCCGCCAACCAGATGATCCGCCTGCTGGAAACCCTGGAAGACCAGGATGACGTACAAAATGTGTATTCGAACTTTGACGTTGATCAGGAACAACTGGAGCAAGTGGCTGGGTAGATTTCAGCTCTTAGCGATTCAAAAAGGCGATCCGAGAGGGTCGCCTTTTTGTTGCAGGATGAATTTTTGTTCAGTCGTCCCTAACGGGACTCACTCTCAATTAGAAGCCTACCCGGCAGTTCCTGCCGGGCTATTTTCCTTCGCACCTGACGGCGCTTTACCTATGTGAACGGGAAATTGTCCAAAGTTGCGCGTTCTGCTCACTCCACATCCAGCAAGTTCCAAGTATTCCGAATACATGGTTTGAACCTGGCATATTCGCTTTACATTCTCTGCTAATTGCGCTACGATTGCTGATTCGCTTTATATTTGCCATAAGAGCAAACCAGCTTGTCAGCATGGAATAAGGGTGAAAGGACAGCCCAGTAAAACAATGATTCAAGGTCGAAATGAGGCAAAAAAGTGGGGTCGACAGCCTTATGACTGCCTTGTCGAATTGGGGTTTGGCGTTTGTTTTCAACAAAAGTTCGTACCCCCGGGTGGGTGCAATCGGCTGAGAGGACAGGCAGAAGGTTGCAAAATCGC
>DASRCD010000054.1:0-2108 GCA_035653315.1 Candidatus Angelobacter sp. | reverse complement strand
TTTCATTTGAATTCGTCGACTGTATGTTCTGCATGAGCGCAGACTCCTCTGATTAAACAATAAATTTTCTTACCGAAGATCAATCAGATGCCACGGTCATGCAGTTGGTGCATAGCTGGCGCGTGAAATCGAGCACTGGCGAACTCGCGCCCAAGATGGCGTGAGATGAAGGAACGCGACAGCTCGTGTAGCTTTATTTGCAAGAAGGCCAGCAATGGTTTTCAATTGGGCAAAAAAACCAGCTATCTTGCCAATCCTTGCTTGTTCCTGCCATGGGGTAATGCTAACCTCTTTGCCCAAATGAGCACGGCAGACGCGGCACCATCTCCTCGCAAGTTTGTTCTTCCTGATCCGGAGACGTTTTTCAGCGCGCAGAAGCGAAACCGGCACGCCACCTGGCGAATGAGCGCCTTGTGTGCCTTTGCGGCGTTGATCATGGGCGTTCCGCTTACGCTTGTGCTTACTCCATTGCTTTATGGGCTGGCGCTGATTGCCGCCGACATTATTAATTACTTTTCGCCGCTGCCACAGGAATTCTGGAACACAGCCAGCAATCTGGCAAACATTGCATACCGGACCGCTGATTACCTTATTAATCATCATGGCACGGTCAACATCAGTGAACTTGTTCTGGCGGCCGTGCTCATGCTGGCGCCGGGGATGCTGCTGGCCTTCTGCCTATGGATGGGCATGCAGTTGCTCTTCCGGCATGGCGGCGTGGGCGGCACGCTGGCCAGCCTGAACGCACGCGAGCCCAACCAGGGCGACCTGAAAGAGCTACAGCTTGCCGACACAGCGCAGGAGATGGCGATTGCCGCCGGGCTGCATGTACCGCGCGTGATGCTGATTGACTCTCCCGGCGCGAACGCCGCCGCCATTGGAACATCGGCGGCAGATGCGCGCATCGTGCTCTCACGCCGCCTGATTGACGATCTTGACCGCGACCAGATGCAGGCACTTCTAGCGCACCTGGTCGGCAGCATCAGCAATGGCGATTTGCGGATTGCTTTCACCGTAACCAGCGTCTTTGAGGCTTGCGGACTGATGCTCGCCCTGATCAATGCTCCTTTCGGCAAGGAATCACGCGGCATTTTGTGGCGCATTCTTCGTTACAGTTTTCGCCCCGGCGGCAGTGATGCCAAGTCCGCCGACGCCGATGAGGTGGCGGAGCTGCTCAGCAGCGTGCTCGATAACCACAATACCGACATTGAGACGTTCTTTAACAAGCGAAATCCCGGACTCATCCACAAGGCGCTGCACGTGATCTTTTTTCCGTTCCAATTCACCAACATTGCCGTGGAGCTGACTTTGTGGGTCTTTCTCCAGATGCTGCTTGGGCCGTGCATGGCATTGCTGTGGCGCACACGGCGTTACCTTGCGGACGCGAGTTCCGTGGAATTCACCCGCAATCCAGATGCGCTGGCCACCGCGCTCCAGCAACTGGGTGAGGATTCAAATGCCATTGCCGGAGGTGAATGGGCATCGCATCTTTTTGTGATGAATCCCAGGGGAGACCGGAGTTTGCGCAGCGCCGATCCGGAGGCCCGGCAGACGCATAAGATGCTGGAAGCATGGCGCGCTACCGCCAGTGCCGGCGATGTTTCCATCAGCGCGCAACCAGAAGCCGGCAGCAATGACATACAACAGGTGCGCCGTGAAATAGCTGCTACCGCCATGGCCGCAGCTACGGGCAATGATGCAGCCGCCATGCGCATGGCAGCTTTTGTTGAGCGGATGGGCGCATCAGGTCCGGGCTTCCACTTGAATCCCGCGGACCTTGAAGCAGCCAGCAAGGGCGACCATGCCGCTATTGAACGGCTGCGCGCGTCAGTGATGCCCCCCGACGGCAAACAGCGCCCGGCGTATGCGCGCGGCCAAACCGGCCTGCAGACGCATAGCTTTTTGTCATTCCATCCACCGCTGGGCAAGCGGGCCAAGCGCCTGCAAAAAATGGGCTCGCACCTGGTTGCGCCGGAAAAACAATACAGCTTGGGCCTTAAGGTTCTCATGTTCGCGCTCTACCTGATTATTGTTCCTTTGTTCGCAGTTGCGGGCGTGGCCATGCTCTGCGCCGTGGCTCTTATGATCATGCTTAACCTGATGTTTCT
>DASRCD010000053.1:0-11954 GCA_035653315.1 Candidatus Angelobacter sp. | reverse complement strand
TGATTCAAAGTAAACCGGGTCGATCTCCTCCTGTTTCACGAACTCCAGGATTTCCATGGACTTGGCGGTCTTAGGCTCAATCTTTTTGATCTCTTCCGGCTCGATAACCACATATTCGCCTTTGCGGTATTCATAGCCTTTTACAATCTCATTGCGTTCCAGCACACGGTCATCATTCGGGCAGTAGAGCTGCTGCTTTACCCGTGCATGATCGTCACGATGCAGCATGTGAAATGAAACCCGCGTGCCGCGAGCGCCGGAGAAAAGCCGCACCGGCATGGAAATTAACCCAAAAGTCAGATACCCCGTCCAGACGGAAGACGCCATAACCCTCACCCGTTTTCCGGCCTGCCCTGTTTTTGCGGCAGCCCTTTCTCTTGTACGATGCGGAATAGAGGTATTTTTGCCGCCAGCACCGGGCTGGCGTTGGAGGGAACACTGCAAAATTCGCGCCAATTCAGAGTGGCTGATGCGCTGGCGCTCCTCTTTGCCGCTGCCAACCTGATGATTTTTGAATGGCTGCATCATGCAGAGTTCCCGGTTAATGGCGGTCGTTTTCTCACAGCCTTGGGCATTACCGCCGGATTTGCCGTATTGGCGTGGTTTGTGGGTGGCGTAAACCTGAGCGGAGCATTGGCTGGCTCTGCTGTTGCTTTTCTTATGGCAATTCGCGATTTGCGCATGTTTCTGGCCTTACTGGTAGTTTTTGCCGTGACACTGCTGGCCACACGCGTAGGTTATGCGCGCAAGCAACAACTCAGAACCGCCGAGCCTGTCGGCGGTCGAACAGCGTCACAAGCCATGGCAAACCTGGGCATCGCGGCCCTGATTGTGGCGATTGCGCCGCAAACCTGGCCTGTATTGTCTTTGGCAGCACTGGCGGAAGCTGCCGCGGATACAGGATCGAGCGAGATTGGAATGGCCTTTCCGGGAAAGACGTTCCTGATTACCACATTTCAGGTTGTTCCTGCTGGAATGGATGGCGGAATCAGTTTGTTCGGCACGCTGGCTGCATGCGCCGGCGCCGCAGCAGTGGCGGCAGCAGCGCTGCTTTCCAACTTAATCACTCTGCCCCAGGCAGGGACGATTGTTGTTGCTGGCTTTGTGGGCACGCTGGTTGACAGCCTGCTCGGCGCCCTATTTGAACGCCGAGGCTGGCTCAATAACGATCTGGTTAATTTCTTCAGCACCGCCGCCGCTGCCGCATTGGCATGGACGCTGATTTAACCCTGGTTTCTCCTGGCCAGAACAGATGAAGGCGTGTTGCTACATGCCCTTTTGCGTCTGGTTCTGCTCCAGTGTGGTGATCACATCATTTTCTTTTTCGCTGGGCAGCTTTCCCTGCCATACGTGCTTGACCACGCCACCCTGGTCCACCAGAACCAGAGTAGGTGTACCACTAATATCAAGATTAGTTAAAGGAGCCTGCCTGATCTCATCCACGCTGACGCCTTCTCCTGAAAGATACGCCTTTGCTTCCGCTACAGGCTGTGGCAGCACAGCAATGGTGTGAACGTGCTGCTGCTTACATTCATCCACCAGTTTCCGGTAAAAAGCGGCGCTCTCCGTACAGTAGTGGCAGGTGGTGGAAACAGCAAACACAAGGTTTTTGTCATTGGCCTGCCAGTTCACGTCTTTCAAAGCAAACTTTGAGCCCAGTGCTACTGAGCGCTGCGGATCATTCTGGCGTTGCGTGTAATTCCTGACAAATAAAATGATGACCAGGACCGCGGTAATCATGATGCCGATGTTTGCGGCAACTTCAATCTTTTTTGCGAATCCTGTTTTCTTTTCTTCAACCGTCTCGCCCATAATCATGCCCTCTCTATTTCTTGTTTAAACATTTGGAGCAGAAAGCCCATGAGTCCAGTGAGCCTTCCCTGTCTTTTAAATAACTACTCACAACAAAACAGTGATTAAGTTGCCGCCTCTTTAGCTTATGCAGGCAGGGCAAACTTCAATGCATCTTTCTTCCGCCTGGTCACAACTGCGCTGGCACGCCTGGAGTTGCAAACCAGTGCCGGTACAATTGCTCAGGCAGGTATCAAGGCGGCTTCGGCAGGTGGCGCAGCAGTCTTGAAAAGCCAAAGCGGATTTCGGTTTTGCCAGAACCATTGCGGCACAAACCAGGGCAAAGAAAATAAACAGCCGGAGTATCGACTTCACATAGTTAGGCATGGTTCCTCCCAATTTCTGATTACAAGCAAGCAGGACATACTTCAATGCATCTTGACTCGGCAAACTCACAACTATGCTGACAAGCTGAAAGTTGCAAGCCGGTGCCGCTGCAATTGCTCAAACAAGCTTGAAGACGGTCAGCACAGGTCTGGCAGCAGTCTGCAAAGGCCAGGGCTGATTTAGGCTTGGCCAAAACCACTACAGTAAAAACCAAGGCAAAAAGAATGCACATGCGAAGTATTGATTTCATATAGCCGGGCATGGTCTTTCCTCCATTCCCATCGCGCTTGCGATGATTAAGAAAGTCTATGTCCTGGAAAGCGGGGTGTTTGAAAAGCAGCTCTGTTTTTCCGGTAATTGGAACAAGATGAGGAAGGAAGAGTGCGGAATTGGAACTCTCATTTCTGTATCAAAATGGAATTGCAAAAAAGACAAATGGAAGTACCGGAAGATTAAAGTCTGCTTAATTTTTGCGGAGAAGAAGATCTTTGGTTAAGGTCAAATCATGAAAACATCCGGAAAAGCCATCCGTTCCAGATGTCAGTCCATGCATGAGCAATCATATTGGCCCGCAGGTTGCGCCGCCATGCAGCCAGCGCACCATAGAGCATGCCGAGAACAGCAATGATCATGACCTGCTTCAGGCCCTGATAGGAATGGCCCAGGCCAAAAACAACGGCCTGCAACAGCACACCTGCAATCAGGCTTTGTGTGTAAGCGGCAAACTGCTTTTGAAAATATATCCACGAAAACAATCTCTTCACAAATGCCCGCAGAGATGGAAACCACAATCCAAAGCATAACTTCCAGTGCGCTCTGGGGAAGAAGGCCGGCCACCGAGGTTGCCTGATCACGCCCCAGCAGACGGTGCATGAGACGAGCGGTGAGTTCCCAGATCAAAACAAATGGAACGCAGATTGCCACATCAAGAACAACATCTTTCCAGTTGCGCCAGCGGCCACCCGTGATTTCTGAAAGGCTGAAACCTTTGTCATTGACTGCACCGCGCACGGTGGCAACCAGTCCCCATTCCAGCGCCAGCGTGGGCAGATAAAAAAGAAATACATTGCTCCTGCCCGGCAGAATGGAGCCGGTCCCTTGGGAGCGGCTTTGCAGCCAGAAACCCAATGCCACAACCGCTGCCTGAATCAACAGCATGAGGATGAAATGACCATTGGAAGCAATGGGATGGTATTTAGAACTAGTAGTAGTTGCGGCGCTGGCCATCATCATGGTTATAAAACAATTTGGAGGGATCGCCAAAACCCGGAAAAAAGCCAAATTTCACTGCTGATGAACACGCATGACACTGGTGAGCGATCAGTGAGATGCTGCCAAGCCGTCCACGCGCTGAGCCTTATGCGTCAGATGGAAAGCGTTTGTAAAACAAATCCATAGCGGTTGGAGCATAGCGACAAAATTTAAGACAGGTGCAGCACCCAAAGCGTGTAACTGCCAATCTCATGCCATGCAGATTCCTGCCGTTTCCAAAAGCTTTGCGGGCGGGAGTTGGGCCGTGGCGCGGCGTAAACCGTTATACCTTCACGGCGGAGCATCTGCTTGATGCGGAACATATGATAGCCATCGCTCACGGCCAGGCAGGATTGCATGCTATTTACCGCCATAATGGTGGCAATCCGGCGCGCCGACTCTGCGGTATCAGAGCTTTGGGTTTCCGCGATGAGCTGTGTGTCGGGAATGCCGAGGGTTTTCAGGTATTCGCGGCCAACTACGCCCTCAGTAAAGTTTGGATCGCCGCCCGCCCCGCCGGTGATGATGACAATGGGAGCCAGCCCGCGATGATAAAGCTGCGCGGCATGATCCAGGCGGGCTTTATATACGGGAGAAGGGCGGCCATCGTATTCGGCTGCGCCAAAAACTACAATGGCGTCGGCCTCGCGTGCCTCATCTTTCACTGATTGGTTAAGAATGCGCCAGTAAACCACGGTGGCAAAACAGGCAGGGCCCAGCACAAGCAGCCACAGCAGCCCTTTTTGCCAGCGTTTTTTCGCCATTCAATTCAGGAATTCCGCGAGTTCATTTTCCGGAATGGCGCCGTGGCGCAGAACTGTGATGCGGTCCGGTTCACTCATGTTGATGATGGTGGAAGCCACGTCACGCGGGCTGGTGCCGCCATCCACGATCAGGCTGATGCGGTTGCCAAGCTGCTGGCGGACACCCTCAGCCGTGGTGCATTCGCTGGCTCCGCTGATGTTGGCGGAGGTTGCGGTAATAGGCACGCCGGCAGCCCGGATAATTTCTACCGCCATGGGCAATGCGGGCACGCGCAGCGCCACGTTGCCGGTGTTGGCCGTTACCTTGAGCGGCAGGCGCGAAGAAGCTTTCACAATAATTGTGAGCGGCCCGGGCCAGTATTTACGCGTAATTTCGTAAAAAGCATCGGGCAGCGGACGCGCAAGGTATTCCGCCTGCTCCACGCTTTCAATCAGCAGAGAAAGCGGCTTATGGCGGCTGCGCGTCTTTACCTCATAGATCAGGTCAACAGCGCGCAGGTTGAGCGGATCAGCGGCAAGACCATAAAACGTGTCCGTGGGCATGCCAACTACTTGCCCGGATTTGATTTGATCAGCAACATAGGAAACCAGACGCATGTCCGGCGTATCAGGATTGATTTTTAAGATTTCGGCAGCCAAACCCATTCCCCCGAAGGCGGTGATAAACGTTTAAGAATAAACCAGCTTGGCCGGAAAACCTAGAGCTACGCTTTCTTAATTACAGCCGGCATCAGTATGATGGCTGTGAATGATTATGCAGAATCCAGCAGAAAGCCGCCTGCGCCGCATCACCAGCCGCCAGAATGCGCTGGTTAAAGACCTGCGCAAGGCGTTCAGCCAGGCTGAAGCAACAGCGGAAGGATTTATTGCCATTGAAGGGCTGCGCATTGTGGAAGAGGCCATCCGTAGCGGGCTGCGCTTTCAAGCCGTTTTTTTCAGCGATTCTGGCAATCCCCAGGCTGCACGCCTGCTGCCGCAGATCGGCAGCCATGTGGAAATCCTGCAATTGCCAGACGATGTTTTTGCAAGCGCGGTAAACACTGAGTCACCCCAGGGTATTGCAGCACTGGTGAAGTTGCGCGCACAAAAGTTTGAAGACCTGCTGGAGCAGACCGGCCCCGATGAGCAGATACAAAACATGCTGTTGATGGGGATTGCGGGCATTCAGGACCCCGGCAATTTAGGAACGATCATCCGTTCCGCGGAAGCGTTTGGCGCACGCGCCGTTCTGCTGGGAGAAAAGACAGTGAGCCAGTTCAATGCCAAGGCGGTGCGGGCCTCTGCTGGGTCGCTGTTCCGGCAGCCGCTTTTGCGCGTGAAAATGCTGGAGGCCATTCCGCTGCTGAAGAAACATGGAGTGAGATTGCTGGCGACTTCCTCGCATAAAGGCAAGCCCCTGCATGAAGCCAATTTTACCGGCGCTGCCATGGTTGTGGTGGGCAATGAAGGCGCAGGTGTCCCGCAGGAGATTTTGTCACAGGCGGATGAACTGATAACCATTCCTCATTCGCCCCGCGTGGAATCACTGAATGCGGGAATCGCGGCATCTATCTTGTTGTATGAAGCAGCAAGACAAAGAAAAAACCTTACCACGGATAACACTGATTAAACGGATTTTCACAGATCAACCCAAACTTACCGCGGATTTGCGCGGATAAACGCGGATTTTATGACTTCTCCGAACAGATCATTCTTTCAGCTATTAGATAAAAAACTGGCTACTTTTTAGCCATTCTGTTAAAGGGTTTAATCCGCGTTCATCAGCGTTGATCCGCGGTAAAAATGGTTTCTGATCCGTGTAAATCAGTTGCATCCGTGTTCATCAGTGGTAAGGTTTTAAAAATGTCTTTATTTCAAGCACTTCCCGACCAGCAAGGCAAAGGCGCTCGTCCTTTGGCGGACCGTATGCGTCCGCGCACGCTGGATGAATTTGTCGGGCAGGAGCACATTATTGGACCGGGCAAACCGTTACGTTTGCAAATCGAGCGCGACGATCCTGGCTCCATCATCTTCTGGGGCCCGCCGGGTACGGGCAAAACCACACTGGCCCAGATCATCGCTCACGTAACAAAAGCAGAGTTCATAGAATTTTCCGCTGTGCTTTCCGGGATCAAAGAGATCAAGCAGGTAATGGCGGACGCGGAAAAGGCCCGCGTCTATGGCACGCGGACCATTCTTTTTGTCGATGAGATTCACCGCTTCAATCGCGCACAGCAGGACGCATTTCTTCCCCATGTGGAGCGCGGGAATATACGGCTGATCGGCGCGACCACGGAAAATCCGTCATTTGAGATCAATGGCGCGCTGCTTTCGCGCTGCCGGGTTTACATCCTGAACCAGCTTACTGAAGCTCAGATCATGTTGCTGTTGCGCCGTGCGCTGGAGGATACGGAGCGCGGCCTGGGCAAAATGAAGCTGCGCGCTGCCGATGAGGTGTTGCAACAGATTGCCGCCTATACCAGCGGCGACGCGCGCTCTGCCTACAACGTGCTGGAAGTGGCTGCGGCCACAGCCGGGGAGAATGGCGAGATTACCGAGCAGATCATCAAAGACACGTTGCAAAAGCGAGTGTTGCTCTATGACAAGTCTGGTGAGGAACATTACAACCTGATTTCAGCGTTGCATAAATCCGTGCGCAACAGCGATGTGAATGCTTCCCTTTACTGGCTGGCGCGTATGCTGGAGTCCGGCGAAGATCCGCTGTATATTGCGCGCCGCGTGGTGCGCATGGCATCAGAAGATATTGGTTTGGCCGCGCCGGAAGCGCTGAACTTGTGCCTTTCCGCCAAGGATGCCATTGATTTTCTCGGGATGCCGGAAGGAAATCTTGCTCTGGCGCAGGCTGTGGCATATCTCGCCCTCGCGCCAAAATCCAATGCGCTTTATACCGCTTATGGTTCGGCCCTTGAAGACGTGGAGAAGACCGCCGCAGAGCCGGTGCCGCTGCATATTCGCAATGCAGTGACGAACCTGATGAAGAAAGTCGGCTACGGCAAAGGCTACCAGTACGCGCACGATCTTGAAGAAAAAGTCGCTGATATGGAATGCATGCCAGATAATCTGCGCGGCCGCGAATACTACCATCCTACGCAGGAAGGCAGGGAGAAGTTACTGGGACAGCGAATAGAAGAGATCAGAAGAATCAAAGAACAATTGCGGCAAGCCGAAGATGCTCAGAAGCAGCCAAAGCCGAAATCTTTACGGCACAAAGGAACAAAGCAAGCAGAAGACTCCTGAGTCTTTGCTGCTATACTTAATGTGGAACTCCTTTTCATGATGTGGCGGGCGCCAATACATCTGAAAAGGAGAACTCCCGTGAAATACAGATTCGAAGATCAACCCACGTTCCTGCCCAGCAGCAAACGCCGCCGTGGCTTTCCCCTCTGAAACCAGCGTAAAGAGAGGGTTTCAGAGCAATTCGCGGCGGTTCAAAAGAACTGATTGAGAAGCTGGGCAGAAATGATCTTTGCCCATGCGGCTCTGGACGCAAATTTAAAAAGTGCTGCCTGGGATCGAAACGTTATGATGGTTCAAACCGAAGCTACTTTAGTCGATAAAAAATGGCATCAGGACACTGATGCCATTTCTTTTTGCGCCTAAATTTACCTTTGTTGAAATGGTTCTGTTCTGCACTTCTCGTATCTGATCGAGCCATTATGGCAACTAGTATTCAGCGCCTCGTCGGTGTTACATACAAAACAGATTGGCAAATGAAAAAGCAAATTCTGAGCTTACTCACAAAACAGGAATTCTACTTTCGTGATCGCACACAATCTTCTGAGGCCGACGAGGAAGTAAGAATCGACGCCTTAGCAGTGCGATTTCAGCTCAAAAAGCTCCTAAGTTTGTTTGCAAGATGGCTTGGAACCAAGCCACCAAACAGTAGCTTGCTTTTTAAAAGGGATACAAAAAATCTCAACCTTTTTCGCCAGCGTTTCTACCTGCTTTCAGATGTACATTAACCGTTTTCTGTTCTCAGCTTGTGTTGGCACGTTGTATGACTCATAGGCTTATGTTCTTCTACGCAATCCAGAGCAAGCTTTCAATGAAAAATGTATATGTGGTTCAGGACGCTGTGGTAAAACGTGTCATTAAAAAAATAGAGCCGAAGAAAGCGAATAGAAACTCATCTGAACCTTGCCCGATGCTCCTTCAAAATGCAGCGGTCCATCACAACAAAGATACCTGCCTGGCGCGCCTTCTCCGCCGCTTCTTCATTAATCACGCCTTCCTGCAGCCAGATTGCCGGGACCTTCAACCGAATCGCTTCATCCACCACATCGGCCACGTGCTCAGAGCGGCGGAACACATCCACAATATCGATCTTTTCCTCAATGTCGGAAAGAGATGCCACGGCTTTTTCTCCCAACGCGCCCTTAATTGACGGATTCACAGGAATAATGCGATAGCCATGGCCCTGCATGTAGGCGGAAACGCCATAGCTCGGACGCAAAGGGCTATCTGACAAGCCCACCACGGCAATGGTCTTAGACTTTCTTAAAAGCTCGCCGATTTCATCTGTGGCCGCATTCTTCACAAGTATCTCCCGCGGATACGCCTATATTGTATTCATCGCCAACATTGCTGCAACAGGCACAAAGGCTATTCCCTTGCGCCACTGCGCGATGCCTTGTCCTGGTACAGCTTGGCCGCCATCTTGCGAATGGTATCAGGAACATTCTTATTATTGCGCAGCCCTTTCAAGTCATACACCATCAACGTTTTGATGAGTGTAAGTGAAAGATCGAGAGGGCATTTCGGATTATTTACCAGATTGCGCACCACCGGATATAGCTTAATGAAACGCCGCTGCCGCGCGATCTCCCGAAATACATTCTCCTGCAGGTTCTTTGATCCGGCAAAAGACTCCACTTCCGCATCGGTCAGCTTGGGCGATGACAGCACCGCATTCTGCACCAGGCGCGCAGTATCTCGAATCAAAATAGCCCGCTCTTCCCTTCCGCCGATAAACCCCAGCTTGATTCTTTCGCCCACGTTCAGCTTGCCGATTTTTTGCAGCACCGTGATGCGCTTCCCTTCGCCGGTATCTGCTTCGTCCAGAACAGCCGCCGTGGTTTCTGCTTTGGCCGCTTCTACAGCGCTTTCCGGCGCAGCCTCTTGTGTCTCGGCAATTGGCTCAGCGCTGATTGGGGCTGGCTCGGGATCCTCTTCCTTGGTCAGTTCAAAGGGCTTGTCTTCTGCCGCAGCTATTTCTGAGGCATGCTCTTGCTGAAATGCTTGCAATGCGGCGGCTGCTTCCGCGCTTACTTCAAATTCCTGGAGAGCATTTCCCTGCTCAGGCGGCGGGCTGGCAGCAGCATTGTTATTGCTGCCCTGCAACTCTTTTGCTTCCACCGGCGTGAGGTAAGGATTACTTAAAAGCGCTTCAACAATGCCGGGATTCCCGCGTACGCGGGCGCTGGCCAGCAGCATGGTGACTATCTCGCGCGGCGCGTTCGCCGCAAGTTCCATCAAAGAATTTTCCGGGATCGCCGGATTCTCAATCAGCGCCGGCATCAGCCCCGGACGCCTGTTTTCTTCCTGCCAGTAATACAGCAGCACGTCAGGGGCTGTTGAATCCTTGCGGAGAACATCCATGGCAGACTGCGTGTCCCACTTCGCCAGCGTCATGCGCGCATCCTGGCCAAAGATGGGGTTCCGCGTGAGGTAAACCAGCACTTCAATCATTTCGTCGGCAGAAAGCGGCAGCGCGCCCTTGGCGGCAGTGCGCATTACGTTCACAGGCACAGCATTCTTTTTAATAAGCTCAAGAATTGGGGCCATAGTTAGCAGTAATTAGTATTTGGTACTTAGCTGTAAGTTCGCGACTGTTATCATCTTCCAAAGCAGCATGAATTAAACTAAATACCAAGTACTAAGTACTAAATACTTATTACTAAATACTGCTTTACTGATCCCTCCGTGCCACTAAAAACGCTTGAATAAATGGCTTCAAATCGCCATCCAGCACGCGGTCCACATCCCCCACTTCCACCTTGGTGCGATGGTCTTTGATCAATCGATACGGATGCAACACATAGGAACGTATCTGCGAGCCAAAATCAATGTCCAGCTTGGAATCTTCCAGCTTCTTGCTGATGGCCCGCTTCTTTTCCAACTCCGCTTCATAGAGTTTCGACCGCAGCATCTTCATGGCGCGCTCACGGTTTTTGTGTTGTGACCGCTCATTCTGGCACGCAACAACAATCCCGCTCGGGATATGCGTAATGCGGACCGCGGAATCAGTGGTATTTACATGCTGTCCGCCTTTGCCGCCAGACCTGTACGTATCAATACGCAGGTCTTCCGGCTTGATGTCCACCTGGATGGACTCGTCAATTTCCGGCGAGACAAAAACGCTGGCAAAAGACGTATGCCTGCGTTTGGCCTGATCAAAAGGAGAAATGCGCACCAACCGGTGCACTCCAATTTCGCTTACCAGCAGTCCGTAGGCATAATCGCCCGTAACGGTGAAGGTTGCAGACTTGATTCCGGCTTCCTCCGCTGGCTGGTATTCGTTTACCTCTGCGGTAAAGCCCTGGCGCTCCGCCCAGCGCAGATACATGCGCAAAAGCATCTCCGCCCAATCCTGTGATTCTGTTCCGCCCGCGCCGGGATGAATCGTTACAATCGCATTGCGTATGTCATTCTCGCCGGAAAGCAGCGTCTGAGTTTCCAGCTTGTCAGCAACATCGCGGAGCTGGTCAATCTCTTTGCGCAGATCATCGCCAACGGCTTCACCTTCGCGCGCCAGGTCAAAATAGGCCTGGATGTCATCTACACGGCGGCCAAGCTCGGCGTCCATTGCCAATGACTCTTCCAGGCGGCGGCGCTGCCGCATCAGTTGTTGCGACTTTTCCTGGTCTGACCAGATGCCGGGATCGCCGACTTTTTTTTCAATTTCAGCTAGTTGTTGCCGCAGAGCGGGAGCGTCAAAGATAGCTCCGCAGATCGCGAACTTTGTCGCGTACGGCCGTGTATTCGCGTTCTAATTCTTCAACCATATTCCTATACGGGGCGGGCTTCAATCATAGTGGGAGCGCGGTAACTCCAGCGCACCAGCACCGCCAGACATGAGATTACCACACAAATCCAGGCAAAAACGTCGCCGTAGCGGCTGTAAAACGTGCTCTCGCTTTCCAGCGCATAAGGAGCATTCAGCACCGTGCGAATGTTTCGCGGCCCTTTGGCAATGATCCTTCCAAAAGGATCAATAGAGGCCGTGGTCCCATTGTTCGTTGCCAGCAATATCCAGCGATGGTTTTCTATTGCCCTCATGCGCGACATTTGCAAGTGCTGCGCCGGCGCGCTGGTCTCGCCATACCACATGTCATCGGAAATATTGATGAGCAGTTGTGCTCCGTTCGCGGTAAACTCTCGCACCTCGTCAGGAAACACGGATTCATAACAAATGAACACACCGGCGTGTGTGCCGTTCAGGTCAAACACCTTGCGTTCAGTGCCTCGGGCAAAATCCCCCACTTCATGCGTAAGCTTGTTGGCAAAGAACAGCAGGTCCTGGAAAGGCACATACTCGCCAAACGGGACAAGGTGGATCTTGTCATAGCGACCCATCACATTGCCATGGGGGTCCATTACAAGCGCGGAATTCAAAAGCTTTCGCTCGCCGGCAACTTCCGCCGTTTCTCCCACGGCGCCAATCACCAGATAAGAGTTTGTATCTTGTGACAAAGCCGTGAGCCATTGCTGTACGCGCGGATCGGCAATAAAGAACGGAGCAGGCGATTCCGGCCAGATGAT